>NZ_CEXLVS010000103.1:0-13894 GCF_982684285.1 Salinicola sp.
TGGGTGCCGGTTGGCCTCGGGACGTTGCACGGGCTGCCGGGGCGGCGCGAGTGGCGACGAGTCGAGGGCGAAGTCGCCATCGATCGAGAACGATAAAGCGGGCCGGTTCATGAAGTTATCGCCTGCGTAAGGGGTCCGAAAACGAAAAAGCGGACCGCTTCATTAAGGGGCGATCGCGCTTGGCCTCTAGCCTTGGTTTCACGGGGTTAGCTTCGGGGCTGGACGGGGCGGGCGACAAGAATGGTTCTTTTGCTACGAAGTATGAGTGGCGTATCGGTTTTTCGGGTGTATCGAGGCTCATCAAACGGTAACAAAGGCGGTGATGGGTGGCATTGACCCTGTCCGCCGCCTCGGTTTCTTGTCTCGATGACTTGCGATCACCCTTTCAGCGGCGAGGGCGTGACATCGTCGGGAATCGGGCAGCGATAGGGCTCGCGTCGCGTGGCCCTGTCCAACTCCGCCCGCGCCTCGGCCAGGATGGCCGGATCCTGCATGAGCGCGACGGCGGTGCCGGCCATCACCTTGGCCGCCTGCAGCATGCCCTTGTGGCCCAGCGAGCTGCGCCCCTGGGCGACCACCTGCCAGGTGTGCAGCGGCGTGCCCAGGGCGAAGCAGTTGACGTAGCACTGGGCGGTCGGCACCACCCAACTGACGTCGCCGACATCGGTGGAGCCATACATCAGTTCGTCGCTGGCACGGTACGGGGCGATGTCGTCGACCAGAGCCTTGCCTTCGAGCCCGTCGACATACGCCTCTGCCGCCTCGCCGCCGGCGCTGAGGATATTGGCGTAGGTGGTACGCAGGTCGTCGTCGCTGACCGTCGCCTTGATGCGTGCCCCGTAGGCTTGCTCCCCGGCGTCGTGACGCGGCGGGCCGAACGCCTCGAACCGTGACTGCATCAGCCGCTCCAGGGTGCGATTGGGGCGATAGCCCGAGCAGGCCTTGTCGAACGTCATCTCGACCCGGGTGCCGGTCATCAGCGCCGCACCCTCGGCGATTTTCTGGATGCGTTCGAATATCGCCTGGACATCGCTCATGCGTCGGGCGCGCATCAGGTAGAGCACCTCGGCGTCCGCCTGGACGACGTTGGGGGAGGCGCCGCCGGTGCGAGTGATCGAGTAGTGCAGGCGTGCGTCCGGCACGATGTGCTCGCGCAGATAGTTGGCGCCCACGTTCATCAGCTCCACCGCGTCCAGCGCGCTACGCCCGAGATGCGGCGAGTTGGCGGCGTGGGCGGAGGTGCCCTTGAAGCGGAAGTAGGCCTGGATATTGGCCAGCGTTGGCGTCGAGAAGATGGCGTTGAACGCCTGTGGATGCCAGGTGAGCGCGGCATCGACATCGTCGAACACGCCCTCGCGCACCATGAAGGTCTTGCCGGAGCCCCCCTCTTCGCCGGGGCAGCCGTAGAAGCGCACGGTGCCGGAGAGCGCGTTGTCGGCCATATAGTCACGAACGCCGACCGCGCCGGCCAGTGCGGCGACACCGAGCAGGTTGTGGCCGCAGCCATGACCGTTACCGTTGTCGATCAGGGGTTCGGCCTGGCTGGCTTCGCCGCGCTGACTGAGCCCGGCCAGGGCGTCGTATTCGCCGAGCAGCGCAATGACCGGCTTGCCGGTGCCGTAGCTGGCGACGAAGGCGGTCTCGATGCCGGCGATGCCGCGCTCGACCTGAAAACCTTCGGCTTCCAGCGCGTCGCTGAGCGTCGCCGCAGAGCGAGTCTCCTCGAACCGGGTCTCGGCCAGTTCCCATACCTGGTTGGCGTGATCGATGAAGCGGTCGCGCTTGCTCTCGATCAGTGTGTCGAGTTGCCGGGTCGTGGCGTCAGTCGGGTTCATATCCATGAAGAACGTTATCCTTAAAGCGTTTCGGAAGGCCGGCGGTGAAGGGCCGGATCGTCTGCCTGCAGGGCCAGATGGGCCAGGGTATGGATGGCCAATGGCAGTACGTCCTCGTCGAAATCGAAGCATTGATGATGGTGGCCGGCGGCGAGTTCGGTGCCGAACACCATGTAGGTGGCCAGCCCGCCGCGTTCCCGCACGCGCTGCATCATGGTGGTAGCGTCCTCGGAGCCGGAAGGACGATTTTCGGTGGCGATCACGCTATCGATCCCGGGAAGGCCGGCGATGTGCGAGTGGATGAAATCGACCAGCGCCGGGCTCGGTTCGCAGTTGCGCGCTTCGCCGGCGAGGCGGTACGCCATCTCGACGCCCTGCATCTGGGCCGCGCCGCGCAGCACGGCCAGCGCTCGGCGCTGCATCTCATCGTCGATGTCGCTGGTCTCGCCCCGGGTTTCGAGCTTGAGCGTGGCGGTGCCGGGCACCACGTTGCGACCGCTGCCGGCATTGAGCACGCCGACGTTGATGCGCGAGGCGCCGGCGCTGTGGCGAGGAATGGCGTGCAGTCCGAGGGCGGCCTGGGCGGCGGCCAGCAGGGCGTTGCTGCCCGCTTCCGGATTGGCGCCGGCGTGGGCGGGTATGCCGGTGAAGGTGACATCGAGCTTGGTGGTGGCGAGATAGCCGTTGTGGCCGCAGACGACCGTTCCCTTCGGCACCCCGGTGCCGATATGGGTGGCGATGAAGATATCCACGTCATCGAGCACGCCGGCTTCGACCATCGATCTCGCGCCACGTACGCCCTCTTCCGCGGGCTGGAAGATCAGCTTGATGCGGCCGCTCAGATGCGGCATCAGCTCGACGAACAGCCGCGCCAGACCCAGCCCGATGGTGGTATGACCGTCGTGGCCGCAGGCGTGCATCATGCCGGTGTTGCGGGAGGCGAACCCCTCGCGGGCGGGACGATGATCGTCGGCCCGGGACTCCTCGAGATCGAGCGCATCGAGATCGACGCGATAGGCCAGCGTCGGCCCCGCGCGGCCGGTGTCCCACTCCGCCACCACGCCGGTATAGCCACCGGCGAGGGCCGGCAGCCAGCGCTCGATGGCGCCCTGATCGCGGGCGCGCTCGAGCGCCTGGTCCAGCACTTCGGGCTCGGGCACGCCCATGCGGCTGTCGGCGTCGATCACGTCGCGGCCGAGGCTGACCCTGTAGCCGAGCCGATCCAGCTCCTCGGCAACGATCGAGGCGGTTCGAAACTCGACCCAGCCGGACTCGGCGTGATGATGGAAATCGCGTCGCCACTGGGTCAACTGCGGTATCAGCGCGTCGATCGCTGGGGTCAGTTCTGGTTCGGTAACGGTACTCATGGTGACGTTCTCCGCCTGTTGGATGTCTTCATGCTTCGTCTCCCGCTGCGTCCCCCGGCGTCAGGACGGCAGGTAGGTGGTGATACCCGGACCGTAGGGGATTCCCAGCAGGTAGAACGCCGTCAGCAACAGGATCCAGATCCCAAGAAATGCCAGGGTATAAGGCAGCATCCGCGACATCAGCGTACCGAGGCCGGCGTTCTTGTCGTATTTCCGGATGAAGGTGAGCACCACGATCATGTAGGGGTTGAGCGGCGAGATGATGTTGGTCGAGGAGTCGGCGATGCGATAGGCGACCTGGACGAAGGCGGGGTGGTAACCAAGCTGCATGAACATCGGCACGAACACCGGGGCTTCCAGCGCCCACTTCGCCGAGCCGCTGAAGATCAGCAGATTCATGCAGGCGGTAAAGACGATGTAGCAGAGGATGACCGGGAACCCGGTGAAGTCCATCGCGGTCAGCAGATCGGCGCCGTTGACCGCGATCCAGGTACCGATGTGCGTCCAGTTGAACCAGGCGATGAACTGCGAGGCGGCGAAGATCAGCACGATATAGCTGCCCAGGTCGCGCATCGCCTCGGCCATGTTCTCGGACACGTCGCGCGAGCGCTTGATGCGACCCACGGTGATGCCCCAGGTCACGCTGACGGTGATGAAGAAGAACAGGATGATCGGAATGATGCCACTGAGGAAAGGCGAAGGAATCAGTCCACCGTCCGGGCCGCGCAGCGGCGAGTTCGGCCAGAACAGCAGCGTGGCGATGGCGGCGATGTATACCAGCGCGGCAATGCCGGCGTTGCGAAGGCCGCGGCGGGCGTTCGGCGGTTCGCTGCTCTCGACCTGCTCGACGTCGCCCCGGTAGCTGCCGAGGCGCGGCTCGATGACCCGCTCGGTGACAACGGCGGCCACGATGGTGAGCACGAAGACAGAGACACAGTTGAAGTACCAGTTGTCCACCGGGGTCACCGTCATGTCGGGGCTGACGATGCGGGCCGCCTCGGTGGAGATACCCGACAGCAGCGCATCGGTCCCGACGATCAGCAGGTTGGCAGTGAAGCCCGCGCCGGCGCTGGCGAAGCCGAGCGCCAGGCCGGCGATCGGATGGCGGCCGAGGGAGTGATAGACCATCGCGGCCAGCGGCGGCAGCAGGATCAGCGAGGCGTCGGAGGCGACGTTCATCATGATCCCGGTAAACGCCACGGTATAGGTCACCAGTCGCTTGGGCGCCGACAGAATGGTGTGGCGTACCAGGGTCTCCAGCAGCCCCAGCTTTTCGGCCAGGCCGATCCCCAGCATCATCGACAGCACCAGGCCGAGCGGCGCGAAACCGGTGAAGTTATCGAGCATCGAGTCGAGAATGAACTGGATGCCCGCTGCCGAGACCAGGCTACGAATCGCCTCTACCTCGCCACTGCCGGGATGCTCGACGGTGGCACCGGCGATGGCGAACAGTACCGATGCCACTAGCACGGCGGCGGCCAGCAGGACGAAGATCATGAAGGGGTCGGGAAGCCGGTTGCCGAAACGCTCGATGGCGTTCAACAGCCGGATGGACAGCCGCGGACGAGCGGCGTCGCGGGACGTGGTTGCTTCCATGGGGCACTCCTGAGTCGGTTGTTGTCGACCGGATGGACCGATCGTATGTTGTATCGCGCTGTTGCCTCTGCCTTGCCCGGTGCAGACGGTCGATTGTGTTATGGACTATTCACCCTATACGTCACCCTATACGCGCGACCGCTTGGATAGTGTAAATAGGCCCTGGGGCGTCTGGCGTCCGAGCGGGTCGTCAGCGACCTCGAAACACGGTAGTGCCGGCTCGGGATCGGCAAAAGATGTCGATTACTTTTCGGTGATAACCTGAAGTGATCACGCGAGCAGGAGCCGTCCCGTGCAGTATCCGATCAAACTTCACCAGATTCGTGCCTTCGTCGAAGTCTCCCGCCGCGGCAGCATCCGGGCGGCGGCGCGCGAACTGGGGCTTTCCCAGCCGGGCCTGACCAAGGCCATCCGGGAGCTGGAGGAAGGGCTTGGGGCCGCGCTGCTGGTGCGCACTTCCCAGGGCGTGACGCTGACCGACTCCGGGCGGGCCTTCGATCAGCACGCGCATCTGATCATCGAAGAGCTGCGCCGGGCGAGGGAGAACGTCGAGCAGTTGAATGGGGTACTGCGCGGGCAGATCGTGATGGGGGCCTCCGCCACGGTGGCGCGTACGCTGCTGCCTCAAGTGGTCGGACGCTTCCGGCGGGAACTGCCCAACGTCAGGCTGCGGGTGATCGAGGGGCAACTGTCATCGATGGTGGCGGGGCTGCGCGATGGCGAACTGGACTTCTCGATCAACACGCTCTCCAGCGGTGTGCTCGACAGCGATCTCGAGGCGCTACCGCTGTTTTCGACGCCTTTCGTCGTGGTTCTGAGACGGGATCACCCCAAGGCGGGCGCGCGCCGATTGAAGGAGTTGATCGACTGCGACTGGGTGCTGCCGACGGCGCGCAGTGGTTACTACGCCGATCTTGCCGACACCCTGGAACGCCACGGTTTCTCGCGCGATCAGGTAAGCGTGGTGTGCGACTCCTTCACCACCTCGCTCAACCTGATCCAGCACAGCGATATGGTCGGGGTCTTCGCCGCGCAGATGACCGCACAGCACGGCATGGGCGAACTGCGGGAACTGACCCTGGACGATCCGCTGCCGCTGGCGACCTTCCACATGATCAAGCGGCGCGGCGTGCCGCTGACGCCGGTGGCATCGCGGCTGGCCAAGCTGTTCGAGTACGAGAGCCGGGGAGCGGAGTGACGCTCGCCGGCTTCCATCGAGTCACACCGACTTGCCCGCGGAGGCTACGGCCGACGGCGCCACCGCTTCCTCCTCGACGCCGTCGAGTCGGTCGGCGCGACGCAAAACCGGAAAGCGCCACATCCACAGCCCGACGATCGCCAGCGTGCCGACGGAGCCGATGACAGCTGCGGGCACGGTGCCAAACCACGACGCCGTGACGCCGGATTCGAACTCGCCGAGTTCGTTGGAGGCACCGATGAACAGCATGTTGACGGCGTTGACCCGACCGCGCATCTCGTCCGGTGTCGCGAGCTGCAACAGCGTCAGGCGCACGTAGACGCTGATCATGTCGGCGGCACCGGCGATCAGCAGGGCGCCGAACGAGAGCCAGAACCAGTGCGAGAGCGCGAAGACCAGGTTGGCGATGCCGAACACCGCCACCGCGGCAAACATGATCAGCCCGGCGTGTCGCTTGATCGCCCTGACGCCGAGATAGAGCCCCATCAGGAAGGCGCCGATGGCAATCGAGCTGCGCAGCGCGCCGAGGCCCTCCGGGCCGACGTGGAGGATTTCGTGGGCGTAGACCGGCAGTAGCGCGACGATTCCCCCGAACAGCACGGCGAACAGGTCCAGCGAGATGACACCCAGGATGACCGGTTTGTTGCGGATGTAGTGGATCCCGGCGGTAAACCGCTGCCAGGCGCTATCGTCGGTCTGGATACGTTCGAAGGCATAGCGCACCGGCACGCCGGCCAGCGCCAGTTGGGCGACCAGGAAGCAGCCCAGGTTGACGCTGTAGGTCAGCGTCGGGCCGAAGGCGTAAAGCAGGCCGCCGAGCATGGGGCCGCCGATGACCCCGATCTTCATGATCGAGGAGTTGACGGCGATCGCCTTGCCCAACTGGTCACGCGGCACGATCTGCGGCAGCAGGCTCTGCAGCGTCGGTCCGGTGAAGGCGCGGGCGGCGCCGAACAGCACCAGTACCGCATAGAACGGCACCGGCGAATCGGGCTGCTCCAGCGACAGCAGGATCAGCAGCACGCTGCAGAGCGCCTGGGCGGCCCAGCTGAGTTGCAGGATTCGCTTGCGATCGAAGCGGTCGACCACATCGCCGGCCGGCAACAGCAGCAGGACCATGGGCAGGAACTGCGCCAGGCCGACATAGCCCAGCGTCAATGGGTCGTGGGTGATGTCGTAGACCTGCCATGCCACCACGATCGCCTGGATCTGCATGGCGAAGACCGCGCAGAGGCGCGAGGCGAGAAAGGGGACGAAACCGGGCTGTCGATAAACGGGACTGTCGTGAGGGTCTTGGTTGGCTGCGGGCATGGTGTCCTGGGCGTGAGGCAGGGGAGTGGGGCGCGAATTAGCACGCTAATGGCTGGAACCGTCCCCAGCATACGCCTTCAGGCGGTAAAAAGCCGCTGACGGCCCACTGGCTCATCGCGATGGCGCGACTTCAATGCCGAATGGTGTGGTCAAACGGGGATTTTGGATAACGCCAGGTAATGGCGAGACGGGCATTGCCCCAAAGCGGCGCAATAGCTCCTTTTCAGGCGCTTTTTCGACTTCTTTTGGCGCAGGGCCGGGCGTATAGTGCGCTCGCTTCGACCTCACGTGTCTGGTCTTCCTCCGAGCAGTCGGGTCCTGTTCCGAGGCAAAGTCGTCATGACGGCGTGAGTGTCTAATCCTAACCGAGTCCATTCGAGTGAATCCGTCGGCCGCCGTGCCCGCTGCAGGCATCGCCGACGTCGTTCGACGTGCAATTTCGAGGTTCGTGGCCTTATGTCCCGGCAGTTGCTCTCCATGGCGCTGGCACCGCTACTCGGGCTTTTCATCCTGGGTATCGGCAACGGTTTTCTGGCGTCGCTCATCACCCTGCGCCTGGACGCGGCCGGGGAGTCGGTCACCACCATCGGCTGGGTCTCGGCCGCCTACTACATCGGGCTGGCGATCGGGGCGCTGTTCAACGATCGGCTGTTGCTGCGGATCGGCCACATTCGTGCCTACGCCTGCTTCGCGTCGCTGGTGGCGGTCACCGTGCTGCTGCAGGGGCTGTGGCTCAATGCCCCGCTGTGGTTCACGCTGCGTCTGATCGGCGGGTGGGCGACACTGGGCGTCTATCTGGTCATCGAGAGCTGGTTGCTGACCGCAGCCGACACCCGCGTTCGCGGCCGGCTGCTGGCGCTCTACATGATCGCGCTCTACGGCGCCGGGGTCATCGGGCAGTTGCTGCTGGGCGTGGCGGACCGCGCCGGTGCCAGCCAGCCGTTCATGGTCATCGCCATGCTGGCCTCGCTGTCGGTATTGCCGCTGGGCATGATCCCTCGCGTCTCGCCACTCATCGAGCACGCCGAACCGCTGTCGCCCTGGCGGCTGATCACGGTGACGCCGACCGGGGTGGTGGGCTGCTTCGGTTCAGGGCTGGCGGTATCGGCGATCTATAGTCTGCTGCCGCTATATCTGCAGCGCAGCGGCTTCGAGGTGCAGCAGATCGGCGAGATGATGGCCGTGGTGATTCTCGGCGGCATGCTGCTGCAATACCCCATCGGACGCTGGTCGGACCGACACGACCGGCAGATCGTGCTGATTCTGATCGGTGTGGTGCTGGCGGTGCTGTGCGCGGGCGTGATGCTGCTGCCGGACCTGCCCGGATTGCTCACGGCGATGCTGTTCCTGGTGGGCGGCGGGGTATTCGCGATCTATCCGGTGGCGGTGAGCCACGCGGCCGACCGCGCTCCGGCCGGCGCCCTGGTGCGAATGAGCCAGGGGCTGCTGCTGATCAACGCCCTGGGCGCCACTCTCAGCCCGCCGCTGATCACACCGCTGATGATCCATGGCGGCGATGCCGGGCTGTTCGTGGCGCTGGCCGGGCTGGGCGTAGCGCTGGTGGCCTTCTTCGTGTGGCGACGGAGCCGGCGACCGGCACCGGTTCCGGTGGCACCGTTCACCTCGAATCCCCAGCAGTCGGTGGTGGGGGCCGAACTCAGCGTGACCGACGAACTGGTGCAGGGAGCGATCGAGCACGAGCATCAGGAGGATCTGTCCCAGGTGGTGCCGGACGTGGAGACGGCGCTTCCCTTCGACAGCGAGCAAGAGTCCGGCGCCCAGGCGCGAGAAGGCGTCGCCGGCCGCGGGGTCCCGGCGTCCGACTGACGTCGTGCGATTCGAAGCGGATACCGGCGGATGCGGATCGACTGGCGACGGCCTAGCGCGCCGGGTCGACCACCCCGCCCAGCGAAGCGTTGCGGCGAAACCAGCCGGCGATACTGACCCGGGGCTGTCGGGTCGGGAGCACTTCGTGGGGAATCCGGTCGGATAGAAAACAGGCGAAAGTGCCCGCTTGCGGTTGAATGCGGGCCACTTCGCGATCGCTGTCCTGCTCATCGTAGAGCACCATCTCGCCGCCGCCGTCCGCTGGCCACGCCGGGTTGAGGTACAACACCGTGGAGATGACGCGGTTGGCCCGGCCCCGGAAGCTGTCGTAATGCTTGCGATAGAACGCGCCCGGCGGATAGAGGGCGAAATGGGCCTCGAACTCGAACAGTCCGGCGTAAAGGGCGACGTTGATCTGTTGCTGGAGTTCGCTCATCAGCGTCAGGTAGCGACGCTGGGCCAGGCTTTCCCGATCCAGCCAGTGGATCGCGTCTCCGCGAATGTCGCGCCGCAGCGTGCGCTCATCGCCGCGGCCGATGGCCGCCTCCTGCAGTGCCTGCCGCTGGTGCAGTCGCTCCAGGTCATCCCGCAGGCCCTGGCACAGGCCTGGGTCGAGAAACCGTTCACCGACCTACCAGCCGCGCTCCACCAGGCCGTCGATCAACGCGGCCAGCTGGGCGCTGTCCCAGAAGGCGTGGTGGGCATCGTTGGGTGTCTTGAAGGACTCACTTGAGAATCTTGCCAGAGTGGCCGGAGCGCGCCGCAGTCTGGCGCCGGCGCTGGGGGTGATAGCGCAATTCGCCCTGGGCGGGCTTGCGGTCCAGGGCGATATCGCATTCGAAGCCGACCGCCAGCAGCTCGACCAGCATCATGGCGGACAGCCCCCAGATCGTGCGGCCCTCGAAGGGGTAGCTGGGAACGTACCAGGGCTGATCGTCGACCGGAATCACATCGGTATGGCTGCGACAGTCATCGAGGAAGTGGCGAAGCGGTACCTCGAAGATCGTCTCGATCTCGCCCGGTTCCGCCACCAGCGACAGATCCGGCGCGATCACGCCGACGAAGGGCGTCACGCGGAGGCCGTAGAGCGAGATGACGTCGCTGAGCCGGCCGATGACCTCGACCCGCTCCGGCGCCAGCGCGATCTCCTCTTGGGTCTCCCGCAGTGCAGTGGCGAGAAGATCGCTATCCTCGGGCTCCCGTTTGCCCCCCGGAAAGGCGACCTGGCCGGCATGCTGGGAGAGGTGGGCGGTGCGCTGGGTGAACAGCAGCGTGGGCTCGGTTCGGTCGACGATGGGCAGCAGCACCGCTGCCTGGGGGTAGGCACTGCTCGAGCGACTTGGGCGATGTGCTTGCAGGCGCTCGCGGAGTTTCTCTAACATGCGCTTTCGACTCCCTGTTGGCAGGCGCGCCGGTCGGCGCTGTCTGGCGTTCCCGCGAGGCTCCGTCGTCCGGGATCTACCCGCTCGAGGACCTCCGAATTCGAGGCGCTATGAACTACTGTAGCCACTGCGGTCACACCGTGCGTTTTGCGATCCCCGATGGCGACGATCGTCCGCGATTCCTGTGCGATGCCTGCGGCACCGTCCATTACCAGAATCCGCGCATCGTGGCCGGCACGCTGCCGGTAGCCGGTGAGCGCATACTGCTGTGCCGCCGGGCCATTTCGCCGCGCAAGGGCTTCTGGACGCTGCCGGCGGGTTTCATGGAAAACGCCGAGACCGTGGAGCAGGCAGCGCTGCGTGAAACCCGCGAGGAGGCCTGCGCCGTCATCGCCGAGCCGACACTGTATACGCTGATCAGCCTGCCGCACATCAATCAGGTCTACATGATCTTCCTGGGCGACCTCGATGGCGGTTTCGCGGCCGGACCGGAGAGTCTCGAAGTCGAGCTGTTCGAGGAGACACAGATCCCCTGGAACGAACTCGCTTTCCCGACCATCGAGCGCACGCTGCGCCACTTCTTCGACGATCGGCGGCGGGGTACCTTCGAGCTGCATCTCAGCCAGATTGGCCAGGAAGAGCGTGAGCGTTACTTCGGCTCTGCCTAGCGCCCGCGCTCAGGCCTCGGGCAGCGAGGCCAGGGAACTCAGCGGCCAGACGTCGTAGGCGGGCTCCTCGTAAGGATGCGCGTCGACCAGAGCGGCGATCGCCGCGCGGATTCGATGATCCTCGCAGACCAGTTCGACCCGATACTCCTCGACCTTCTCCAGCGCGCCCGTCTTCCCGATGTGGGGCGTGGCGCCCGCCAGCGGACGAAACTGTCCCTCCCCCCGGACCTGGAAACAGCACGCTTCGTAAGCGCCGATTCTCCCGGCGCCGCTGGCGAACACCGCCGCCTTGACGCTTCCCAGGTGGGATTCGGGGACGAAGAACGCCAGCTTGTACATGAGGATTGTCCGGTCCGGTTGCTGTCGTGACGGTGGGCCGCGTGCGGCGATGATGGCATAATGCCCTGCGCTCCGACAGTGGTCAGGCGCGCCCCTGATCTCCGGGGGGCGGCCTGTTGCGCTCTGTCTGAAAAATGCCTGCGCTCGCCCATACGGCGTTAAAAATTGACTCAAAATGCTCATTTACACCTCGTAAACTCCGCTTTTTCGTCAATTTTTGCCTTGTCTGGCCATCGCTCGCCGATTTTTCAGACAGAGCTTGGGAACGCACCGTCCGAAATGAATCGTGCCGATCGGAAACCTTGGCGATGTGGAAATGGGTCATTGTGGTATTGGTTGTCATGCTGGGGCTGATGCAGTACCGGCTGTGGTTCGGCGAGGGCGGCATTCGGGAGTTCAATGATATCCAGGCTCGCGCCGATACGCTGGAAGGGACGACCGATACGCTCAAGGCGCGCAACGACCGCCTTGCCGCCGAAGTCGTCGACCTCAAGGACGGTCTCGATGCCATCGAGGAGCGCGCCCGCAGCGACATCGGCATGGTTCGTCAGGACGAGCAATTCTTCTGGGTGCCCGGCGTCGACAGTCCCGGCAACGGCCCCGCCGCCAGCACGGGGGTGGTGCAGCCATGACGCTCTGGTTGATCGTGCCGGCCGCCGGCCGCGGCCAGCGCATGCAGGCCGACCGCCCCAAGCAGTACCTCACGTTGCAGGGGAAGAGCGTGCTGGCGCGAACGCTCGAGCGCCTGCACCAGGCCTTTCCCGACGCCGTGCTGCGCCTCTGCCTGGATCCCGACGACGAGTACTTCGACGCCGAAGAGGTTCCGTTCGACCGCTGGCTGCGTGTCGCTGGCGGCGATGAACGCGCCGATACGGTGGGGCGTGCGCTGACCACCCTGGCCGAGGAAGCCGCGGACGACGACTGGGTAATGGTGCACGATGCGGCGCGACCCTGCGTGCGGATCGAGGATCTGCGTGCCTTGCAGGGGGCTCTCGACGACGAGGCGATCGGGGCGCTGCTGGCGACCCCGGCGGCCGATACCATGAAACGCGCCGATGCGGGGGGGCGTATCAGCCACACCGAGCCTCGTGATGGCCTGTGGCATGCGTTGACGCCACAGGTGTTTCGTTTCGACCTGCTGCGCCAGGCGCTCGACGCCGCCCGGGCGACCGGCGTGAAGGTGACCGACGAAGCCTCCGCGATCGAGGCCATGGGCCTGGCGCCACGGCTCGTTGCCGGCAGCCGCGACAATCTCAAGATCACGCATCCCGAGGATCTGGCCATGGCCGCGCGGATTCTTGCGCTGCAGGCCGAGACCGCGGTGGATGCGCTCGACCAGGGAGTCGGAGCATGAGTGTCAGAATCGGTCACGGTTTCGACGTACACCGTTTTGGCGACGGCGATCATCTGATGATCGGCGGCGTTCGCTTGCCGTTCGATCACGGCTTCGTCGCCCATTCCGATGGAGACGTGCTGCTGCACGCGATCAGCGATGCGCTGCTGGGCGCCTGCGCGCTGGGCGACATCGGGCGCCACTTCCCGGATACCGACCCGGCCTGGAAAGGCGCCGACAGCCGCGCACTGCTGCGTCACGTCGTCGGATTGGTGGGCGAGGCCGGCTATCGAATCGGCAATCTCGACGCCACGGTGATGGCTCAGGCACCGCGAATGGCCGAGTGGATCCCGCGTATGTGCGAAACGATCGCCGCCGATGTGGATGTCGAGCTGGGCGCCGTCAACGTCAAGGCGACGACCACCGAACGTCTCGGCTTCACCGGGCGCGGTGAAGGCATCGCGGCGGAAGCGGTGGTGCTGCTGGTCGCGGACGCCAAATGAGCGATCCCGCGCCGTCATTGGTGTCCTGGCCGCCAAGCTGGCACTACCTGGCGGGAGCACCCGCGGCGGCTGGCGACTACCGCCGGCGTCCCGAGGATTTCCAGGTCGAGGAGGTTCTCGACTTCGTCCCGGAGGGGCAGGGCGAGCATCTGTGGCTGTGGTTGGAAAAACGCGGCATGACGACCCCAGACCTGGCTCGGCTGCTCGCCCGGGCCGTCGACATTCCGGTCCGAGACGTCGGGTTCAGCGGCCTCAAGGATCGCGACGCGGTGACGCGGCAGTGGTTCTCGCTGGCGCTACCGGGACGCGAGGCGCCATCGGGCTGGGAGGCGGGGCTCGTCGAGCGAGGCGTCACCTGTCTCCAGGCGGTCCGGCACCCGCGCAAGCTGAAGCGCGGCGTGCACCGGGCCAACCGCTTCCGGCTGAAGATCGGCGGAGAGGCCAGTGTGGCGCCGGCCACTCGCGAGCGCTGGGATCGGCTGGTGCAGCTAGGAGTGCCCAACTATTTCGGCCCCCAGCGCTTCGGCCCCGAGGG
>NZ_CEXLVS010000104.1:0-8737 GCF_982684285.1 Salinicola sp.
GCCCGGGTGCGGAGCACATCCAGGGTCTGGGGCAGCACGCTGTCGGAGACGAAGAAACGCTGGCTCTTCTGCTTCTTGTTGGCGCGCCGGCAGAGCGCCATGGCTTCCGCCGCCGCCGTGGCCTCATCGAGTAGCGATGCGTTGGCGATCGCCATGCCGGTCAGATCCATCACCATCTGCTGGAAATTGAGCAGCCCCTCCAGGCGACCTTGGGCAATCTCGGGCTGGTACGGCGTATAGGCCGTGTACCAACCGGGATTTTCCAGCACGTTGCGCTGAATGACAGCCGGCAGGTGCGTCGGGTAGTACCCCTGACCGATGTAACTCTTGAAAACCTTGTTCTGGCGAGCCAGACCCCGCAGATAATCCAACGCCTCCGATTCGCCGCGCGGGCCGTCCAGATCCAGTTCGCCGTCGAGCCGGATTCCCTTGGGAATGGTGCGGTCGATCAGCGTCTCCAGCGATGGCATGTCGAGCGCTTTGAGCATCTCGACGACATCGAGAGGATTCGGGCCGTTGTGACGCTGAATGAAATCTGCGTGATTGGCCAGGTCAGTCAGGGGGCGAGTCTCGGTGGGCATGATCTATCCGGCGAGGTTGGCGGAAAAGGGCGGCCGTTCGACGTTCGTGGCGGCGAACGGCCGAGCTGGTAAGGATGAGGCGGCGATCAGTCGTCCTGATCTTCCTCGGCGGCAACCAGTTCGCGATAGGCTTCCGCCGACATCAGCGATTCCAGGTCGCCCTGGTCGGTCAATTGCAGCTTGAGAATCCAGCCGTCGCCGTAGGGGGAATCGTTGACGGTTTCCGGCGCATCCTCCAGCGACTCGTTGACTTCGACGATCTCTCCCGCCAGGGGGGAATAGAGGTCGGACGCGGCCTTTACCGACTCGATGACGCCAAACTCGTCGCCGGCGTCCAGCTCCCGCCCGGGTTCCGGAAGTTCAACGAAGACCACGTCACCGAGGGCTTCCTGCGCATGATCCGTGATACCGACGGTCACGGTGCCATCGCCGTTATCCAGCACCCATTCGTGGCTATCGGTGTACAGCAGGTTGTTGGGGATATCGCTCATGGGAGTTTCCTATACGAAACAGTTTTCGATACGGGGAATTTTGGCGAGCATTATGCACGAATGCGAGATCGATTGGCATAGTCTCGAGGGTCTCCGGCGCAGCTTTGCGCGGATCGCGCTACTAGGTTGAGCCCAGATCCACAAAACGTCCAGTTTAAGCGGGCGATCTTCGCCGAGCCGCGGCGTACGCGCCGTCGGCGCCGGTCGTTTCATGGCCGGCCGCTGGTACGGGGCACCGCTGCGGTAGGCACGGACATCCATGATGGCCGGAGGGAGAAAAGTTTCCTATTGGAAACACCAAAGGCTTTTCGCTAAGGTGTAACGCCCCGCCACGGAAGCTGTGGCGACGGTTTCTGGATGAATGCTTTGGAATAATTGTTAACGCGTAGTTGAATCCTCTATTGTTGCCACGCTTTGACTTGTCAATGATCGATCGTGGCGACGGCTGGCCGTTCGGGCCCGTTCGACAGCAACAACAACGTGATAATGGAGGTCGACGTGGATCAACTTAATGCGGTGTTCAGTGCCATCAATGGTGTCGTCTGGGGGCCATTGATGCTGATTCTGCTGTTTGGGGTCGGTATCTATCTGCAGGTAGGGCTCAAACTGATGCCCATCCGCAAGTTGGGGCTCGGTTTCAGCCTGCTGTGGCGTGGGCGTCGCAGTGAAGCCGACAGTCGTGACGAGGGCGAGATATCACCGTTCAACGCGCTGATGACTGCGCTCTCCGCGACCATCGGTACCGGCAATATCGCGGGCGTCGCCACCGCCATCGCGCTCGGTGGCCCGGGGGCGGTGTTCTGGATGTGGCTGACGGCCCTGGTGGGGATGGCGACCAAGTTCGCCGAAGCCGTGCTGGCCGTCCGGTATCGCGAGACCGATTCCACCGGCAATCATGTCGGCGGCCCGATGTATTACATCCGTAACGGACTCGGCAAGCGGTGGGCCTGGTTGGGCGGACTGTTCGCGTTCTTTGGTGCGGTGGCGGCCTTCGGCATCGGCAATACCGTTCAATCCAATTCCGTTGCGGATGCATTGACGACCTCGTTCGGGGTACCGGCCTGGCTGACCGGCGTGATCATCATGGTGCTGGCCGGCGCGGTGATTCTGGGGGGGATCAAGCGTATCTCCCGCGTCGCCGGGAAGCTGGTGCCGTTGATGGCCGTTGCCTATTTTGCAGCCGGCGTGGTGGTCCTGGTGCTGAACGCCGACCAGATCGGTAACGCATTGGGCACGATCTTCTCCCACGCCTTCCAGCCGATTGCCGCCAGCGGTGGCTTCGCCGGCGCGGCGGTGGCGGCGGCGATCCGTTTTGGCGTCGCTCGTGGGATCTTCTCCAACGAAGCCGGCCTGGGCAGTGCGCCCATCGCCCACGCCGCGGCGCAGACGCGCAATCCGGTCCGCCAGGGTCTGATCGCCATGCTGGGCACCTTCATCGACACGTTGGTGGTCTGCACCATGACCGCGCTGGTGATCCTGACCTCGACCCACTGGCTCGATGGCGAGAGTGGCGCGGCGTTGACCTCGCTCTCCTTCGACAGCGCCTTGCCCGGTATCGGACAGCATATCGTTGCGATCGCGCTGTCGATATTCGCCTTCACCACGATTCTGGGCTGGTCGTTCTACGGCGAGAAGTGCTTCCAGTATCTGTTCGGCGATCGGACGATTCTGCTCTATCGCATACTGTTCGTGCTGGCGGTGCCGGTGGGCGCCATGGCGAAGCTGGACTTCATCTGGCTGGTGGCGGACACCTTCAATGCGATGATGGCCATTCCCAACCTGATCGCCCTGGCGCTGCTGTCGCCGGTGGTATTCAAGCTGACCCGGGATCACTTCGCCGGCAAGACGGTCCTGCCGGGAGAAGCGCTGGAAGATCACGACCCCAAAGCGTAACGTTTTTCTATCCGCCCTGATCTGGAGACATCCATGTCCGACATGAAACAGACCCCGCTGTTCGCGCTGCATCAAGAGCTCGGTGGCAAGATGGTGCCTTTCGCCGGATACAGCATGCCCGTGCAGTATCCCCTGGGTGTCAAGAAGGAGCACGAACACACGCGCCGGGCCTGCGGGCTGTTCGATGTCTCCCACATGGGCCAGGTGGCGGTGACCGGGCCCACTCCCGCGAAGGCGATGGAGACCCTGGTTACCGCCGATGTCGTCGGGCTGCCGGAGGGAGGGCAGCGCTACGCGCTGTTTACCAACAGCGAAGGTTGCATCCTGGACGACCTGATGATCGTCAATCAGGGCGACTGGCTCTACGTGGTGGTGAACGCCGCGTGCAAGGATCAGGACCTCGCCTTGATGCGCATCGGGCTCGGCGCGGATCACGATGTCGAGGTTCTGGACCGAGGGCTGCTGGCACTGCAGGGGCCCGATGCCGCCATCGTCATGCAGCGCCTCTGTCCGGCGGCTTGCGATCTGGTCTTCATGCAGCACGGACGGTTCGAGGTCATGGGCAGCGAGATCTGGGTAAGCAGAAGCGGGTATACCGGCGAAGACGGGTTCGAGATATCGGTGCCGTCCGAGGCGAGCGAAGCGCTGGCACGCTGGTTTGTCGATCAGCCCGAGGTCGAGCCGATCGGTCTGGGGGCACGGGATTCGCTGCGCCTCGAGGCGGGGCTCTGCCTTTATGGGCACGATATCGACACTACCACCACGCCTGTCGAAGCGAGCCTCTCCTGGGCGGTGGGCAAATCCCGGCGCGTCGGGGGAGAGCGGGAAGCTGGCTTCCCGGGGGCGGACAGGGTCCTGCATCAACTGCAGGCCAAGGATCATCGCCGTCGCCGTGTCGGCTTGCTTGGAGAAGGCAGAGCGCCGGTCCGGGAGGGGGTCGAACTGTTCGACGCGGACGACCGGATGGTCGGGCAAGTCACCTCGGGCAGTTTCGGGCCCAGCGTCGGCGCGCCCGTCGCCATGGCCTACGTCGTAGTGGAAGCCGCCGAGAAAGGCACTACGCTCTACGCCGATGTCCGCGGCAAGCGACTGCCGATGGTGATCAGTCCGATGCCTTTCGTGCCAGCCAACTATTATCGCGGCTGATCCGCTTGAGAGGCGGTGTCTCTCAAGTTTATACCGTTATCTTTCATGCCTCCCGAACAGGGAGGCATTTTTGGTTTCAGCACCCCTGCGCAGTACTCCAGAGAAGCCCTAGAGGATTCGACGAAAGGTCAGGTTGATGCGAACGCCGTCGATCGAACGCGGTGCCAGCGCATGTTGCCATCGGGATTGAGCACCGGGACCCATCAGCAGGAGGCTGCCATGCGGTAGCCAGACGTTGAAGGCGTGACGTGGCCTACCCGTTTTCTCCCGAAAGCGAAGAGGGCGCTCACTGCCCATCGAAAGCGAGGCGACGACGGGATTTTCACCCAGCTCGGGCTCGTCGTCGCTGTGCCACCCCATCCTTTGCTCGCCGCTCTCGTAGCGGTTCAGCAGGACGCTGTTGAAGTCGGCGTGGGGTAGATCGGCTGCCTGCAGCGCACTTCGCACCCGGTCTCGCAAATCCTCTACCAGCGGATGCCAAGGCCGGGGCTCGAGGGTCCGGCCGGAGTAGCGATAGCTCGCGCCGTCATCCCCCATCCAGCATTGGGAGCGGGGAATGACATGTCGTTTGCCGTAGAGCGACAGCGTCGGCGAAGACCATGGGATCTCCTGCTCGAGCACCCGTTGAATGGCGGAGGCTTCGGCGGCGGCAACGAAATCGGGAAGCAGCATCAGCACCGGGGAGGCGGCGATGCAGTGCCAGCGGGTACTGTGGGGCATGCAGACGACGCTTCAGCTCCAGACCATCAGCGCCAGCAGGCTGCTGCACCAGGCGAGACCGGCGCCGATCAGTGCTCCCACGATCACGTCACTGACGTAATGAAGCCCCAGCACCACCCGAGAGATGGCGATCAGGCCGGCGAGAGGCAGGACCACGGGTAGCAACTGCGGAGTGCTCGCGGCTGTCAGGCTGGTGAACATGACCGCGTGCAGGGTGTGGCCGCTGGGGAAACTGTAGCGGTCCACGGGGGGCATCGTGCAGCGGATCGTGGTGAAGGTGATGTAGGGGCGCTCGCGGCAGAGGCGAGTCTTGAGCAGGCGGTAGAGCAGGGCGGCGACACTGGCCGTCAGGCCCCACTGAATGGCGAGCAACCAGCCCTGATAACCGTGCAGCAGGGGTTGCAGCAATGCCAGAAACGCCCAGGCAGGCCAGTCCCCCAATCTGCTGACGCAGCGAAAAAGCCAGAGTGTCGGGGCGTGGCGAGACAGTTCCGCCAGACGGTGGCTGAGCCGACTTTCGAAGCGGTCCAGTCGTTCAAACGTGAGACGTTGAGTGCGTGGCGGCATGTTGGGTCCCCTGGACTTGAATCAGCTGCGCAAGAAAGCGATCGCCAATGTGGCTCCAGCTCAGGCTGGAGACGCGCTGGTGTGCCTGACGGCCCAACCGGGCATATAGCGCGGGCTGTCGGCACAGCTCGCTGGCGGCCTGAACGAAGCCCTGGGAATCTCCCGGCGGCACCAGCCGGCCGTTGACGTTGTCGGTGATCAACTCCCCCGCTGCCGCGTGATCGAAAGCCACCACGGCCAACCCGCTGGCCATGGCCTCCGGGACCACATTGCCGAATGTCTCCGACAGCGAGGGAAAGATGAACATGTCCGCGCTGGCATAATGCCGGGCCAGTGCTTCGCCGGTCTCGAAACCCGTGAATATGGCTTCCGGCAGGCGCCGGGCGATCGTCTTGCGAGCGGGGCCGTCCCCCACCAGCACCTGGACCAGAGAGGGATTGGCGCGCTGCATGGCCGCCATCGTGTCGGCCAGCAGGTCGATGTTCTTTTCGCTGGCTAGTCGTCCGACATAGAGTGCCACCGGCTGGTGGGGGCCGGCCCCCCACTGGCGTCTCAGTTCGACGTCCCGACGGGAGGGGCGATAGCGTTGGGCATCGACGCCCCGGGCGAGGACCGAGACGCGGCGGTAGCCGCTGCCTTCGAGCATTCGCTGTTGCGCTGCGGTGGGGACCAGCGTCGCCTCGCAGCGGTTGTGAAAATATCGCAATCCCCGGCGAGCGATGGGGATGCTCCAGCCGAGGTGATAGTTGCTGGCATATTGATCGAAGTTGGTGTGAAAGCCGCTGACCACGGGGATCCCCAGGTGTTTAGCCGCGTTCAACGCCGACCAGCCGAGCGGACCTTCGGTTGCGATGTAGATGGCGTCGGGGCGCTCGTGGCGCCATAGCCGGATCAGACGTCGGCGGCAGGGCAAGCCGATATGCACGTCGGCGTATATCGGAAGGGCGATCCCCCTGACGTGGACATCCCGTTCTGCCAGGGCGTCGCGTGCGCCATTCGCCGGGGTGGGACGAATCAGTTGAAGCAGGACTCCCTTGGATGCCAGATGGTTGGCGAGCTGGCTCAGGGTATGAGCCACGCCATTGACCTCCGGCGCCCAAGTTTCACTGACCAGGGCTACGCGCATCTCTCTCACTCCTTCCACGCCAGCGAAGCTCTCTACCAATCCCGCCTTGTCGCCAACCGTGTTCGAACCAGTCTCCGATACTGGGGGGTGCCGATGACGTCAATGCGTCACGATGATGACGAACTGATGACATCGTTGATTAGCGTAGCACGCGCGCGGGATCCACGGGCTTGCCGCCGTGGCGGAGGTCGAAAAGCAGATGATAACGACTGCTGCCGCTCTCCTTACCGATTTCGCACAGCGGGGTGCCGGCGGAGACGGATTGCCCCTCCGACACCATCAGCTTGTCGCAGAACGCGTAGACGCTCTGCATGTTGTCGGCGTGGTGGAGTATGACGACCTGTCCCAACTGGCGCATGCCGCTGGCGAATCTCACCTTGCCCGACGTGGTTGCCCTGGCGGTGGCGGGCGAGGATGTCGACAGCATCATGGGCTGCAGCGTGCCATGGGCGTCCCGCCCGAACCGGCGCTCGACGGTGTAGTCATCCAATGGCCAGCGCCATCGGCTTGCCGACGAGGGCAGCGGGCCGGGATCGGGCAGTGACCGGGATGCCGCCGGTGCCGGCGATGATGCCCGGCCACCCGACGAACCGCCCGCCAGCGGAACCTGGATCAACTGGCCGACGGCCAGCTGCGACGGATCGATGCCCGTATTCGCGGCCTGGACGCGCTGCGGGTTGGCGCCGAAGTGGCGGGCGATCGAATAGAGGGAGTCCCCCCGTCTTACCTGGTAGCGGTATGGGCCGCCACC
The DNA here is from genome assembly GCF_982684285.1 of Salinicola sp. Classification (NCBI taxonomy): domain Bacteria; kingdom Pseudomonadati; phylum Pseudomonadota; class Gammaproteobacteria; order Oceanospirillales; family Halomonadaceae; genus Salinicola; species Salinicola sp. The sequence goes on from NZ_CEXLVS010000104.1 coordinate 7,276, forward strand.
GGGTGCGCGCTCCTGCCGGGAGGGCAGCAGCAGACGTTGGCCAACTGCCAGGCGGCGGGAGTCCACGCCAGGATTGAAGCGCTGGAGCCTGAGTAGCGGTATGCCCGCCTGGCTGGCGATCCTGCCCAACGTATCGCCACGCTGCACGGTCACCCAGCCCCCGCCGTCGGCGATGCTGGCATGACCGCCGCCGCCGCTCGCGCAGCCCGCGAGCAAGAGCGTCAATCCCAGGAGTAGGAGGAGAGCGCCGCGTCTTTTTCCTGCCACAATGCGTTCAACCATGTGTAGAAACGTTCCTTGTATTGGGCATCGTCGTAGCGCCCGTCCAGCATCCACTCCGGCCTGTCGAGGCATCTCGCGACGATCGCCACGTCGGCCTCGCGTCCGCAGAGGAAATCCCAGAAGTTGGGCGTGCCCCGGCGGTAGTGCAGGGTCACGTCGATGATACCGTCCAGGCGTGGTCCCAGCAGCCCGATCACCTGGGCGACGCCCCCGGCCTTGGGTCGCAGGAGATGTTGGTAGGGGCTCTCCTGCCGGCGCTGCTTCTCCGGTGTGCACCGCGTTCCCTCGACGAAGTTGTAGATCGTCATCGGCATTTCGCGGGCGTGGTCGCACATGCGCCGGGTCGCCTGACGATCTCGTTCGGCAAGTTTGGGGTTCCGAGCCAGCTTCTCGCGGCTGTAACGACGCATGAACGGAAATTCCAGGGCCCACCACGCCAGTCCGACGATCGGCACCAGAATGAGTTCTCGCTTGAGAAAGAACTTCGGCATCGAGACACGACCCGTCAGCACATAGAGCAGGGCGATGATATCGGTCCAGCTCTGGTGGTTGGCCATGACCAACCACCATCGACGCGGCGAGAGCGAGGCAGGGAGGTCGGCGTGGATCCTCGGGCAAATCCAGCAGCGGATCCAGGCGTTGTTGGTCTTCACCCAGGCGAGGGCGATCCAGTGAAGACCGCCGAGCACCCGAAGGCGCCATCGCCGGGTGGGCGTGACCAGTTTCAGTATCGTCAACGCCACCAGAGGCATGCCCCAGAAGAGCGTATTGAGGACCAGCAGCAGGACGCTGACACACCCTTTCAGGGTCGACATGCCATTCTCCATCAATGACTTGGCTCGATGTTACTGGAATGTCGCCAGGCTGCACAGCGCTTCGGCGGGGATCCAGGCGCCGCGTTGCGTGCTCGCCGCATCAGTCGGATGCGTGTCGAAAGACTGAGATCCGTCATTGCCGAAAAACTAACCAATCTAAGACCGGCATGGACAGGGTCGGCGACTGCCGCTATCGGCCACCGGAAATGCACAGCGTTATCCACAGAAGATGTGAATAATTCGTGTCGGTTCCCGCCAGCCCCGGAGGGTGGGGCGTGAACTCGGCAAGAGGCGCTCCGACTTGATAGACTGCCGCCGCTTTGTCTTCCGATATCCACATTCGGCGTCCATCGATTCGGATCGAC
>NZ_CEXLVS010000104.1:8747-13772 GCF_982684285.1 Salinicola sp.
CGTTCACTACCCGCGACCCTGCCGATCCTGTTCCTGTGTGAAATCAGCTTCCTGCTTGGGCATGGGCTGATCATGACGCTGCTCGGCGTCCGCATGTCGCTGGAAGCGTTTCCCTCCCAGATGGCGGGTCTGCTCATGTCCTGCTTCTCGCTGGGCTTCGTCGCGGGGAGCTACTGGCTGGAGAAGCGCATACGCAGTGTCGGCCATATCCGCGTCTTCGCCGCCTGCGGTGCGTTGCTGGCGGCGACGGCGATGCTCCACGGGCTATGGGTCAATCCCTGGGCGTGGTTGGTCTGGCGGCTGTTTGGCGGCGCGGCGACGGCGGGGTTGTTGATGGTGATGGAGTCCTGGGTCTCGGGCGAGTCGACCAACGAGAATCGCGGCCGGGTGCTGGGCTGGTATCTGGTGATCTCGACCCTGTCCCTGGCGGGCGGCCAGTGGATGCTCAACATGGCGGATCCGGGGACTTTCGTACTGTTCTCGGTGGCCGGCGTTCTGTTCGCGTTGTCACTGGTGCCGCTTTCGATCCATCGCATCCAGGGCCCGCTGCGCAGCAGTCACGACGTATCCGCCAAGATCTCGCTGCGTACCCTGCTGACGCGCGCACCGGTGGGGCTGGTAGGGGCTTTCGTGGCGGGACTCATGGTGCAGGCCTTCTTTGCGATGACCCCATACTATGGCCAGGAGATCGGGCTCACGACGGCCCAGACCGCGAAGTTCATGTCGATCACCACGCTGGTGGCGCTCATCGCCCAGTGGACGCTGGGAAGGGTCTCGGACCGCTTCGATCGTCGTAAGGTCATCCTCTGCATGGCACTGGTGATGACGATATCCGGCGTGCTGATCGTGTTTGCCGCCAGGTCGAGTTACTGGCTGCTGGTTTTCGTCGCGAGCTTCCACACCGCGATGCTGCATACCCTCTACTCTCTGAGCCTGGCCCACACCCATGACTGGCTGGAGCCGGAAGAGACCATCCAGGCCAACGCGAAAGTCCTGATGTGCTACGGCGTGGGCTCCATCGTCGGGCCCTTCAGCGCTTCTCTACTGATGCACAGCGTCGGGCCGGATGGCCTCTGGCTGTTTCTCGGCGCGGCCGCGCTGGGGCTGGCGCTGTTCATCGCCTACCGGCTGTGGCGACGCGAGCCGGTCAAGGCGCCGGAAGAGCAGGAGCCCTACACGCCACTGGTGCCGATGGTGGAATCGACGCACTACATCAACGAGCTGGATCCGCGGCATGGCCCCTACCAGTACGAGTTGAATCTGGAAGGGGAGCTGGAAGCCGTCCAGGAAGAGTCCGGTCTGCAGCCGGTGTGAGCCTGCACCGCCGCTGCGGGGGGCATGCCTGTCGCGATCCTGTCGCGGGCCGAAACGACAAAAGCCGGCGAATGCCGGCTTCTGAAACCTCGGTCGTGGCGTCGGGCGCCGTGCCCCGTCAGGCGTTTTCGGGCATCAACGCCTTGTCCCGCACGTACTGGTCGAACTCCGTGAAGCCGCCAATGTGGGTCTGGTCGACGAAGATCTGCGGTACGGTCTCTACCGGTTTGCCGATGGTCTTCTCCATGTCGGCTTTGGTGATGCCTTCCGCATGGATATCGATATAGCGGAAATCGAAATCGTCCCGCGCTTCCTTGAGTTTCTCCGACAGATCCTTGGCGCGAACACAGAAAGGGCAGCCGGGACGGCCGAAAATGACAGTCAGCATCGGTGAGTCTCCTGTTATTTGTGAAAGGGGGATGAGATGGTTCGAAACCTGAAAATAGAGATTGGGGTTATTCTTTCGTATTAAACCCATGCGGCCCAATAGAGTCTCTCTACGTCCATCATTGCAAGCCGCTATGGCTCCAGGCGTCGTCCGGCGTCGGCATCCCGCAGGAGATCTCCCAGGGCCCGGTGGATACCGGGTGCGGTGACCAGCAGGTTTTCGCCATAGAGCTCCACCGGCAGGTTCTCGGGGCACTCGTAGAGGTGACTCGTCGCGGCGCCGGCTTCCCGGGCGATCAGCAGTCCGGCGGCGAAATCCCACGGCGACACGCTCTCGTAGTAGGCATCGAGCTGACCGCAGCCGACATGGCAGAGATCGAGTGCGGCGGAGCCATTGCGACGCACGTCGCGGCAGGCGTGGACGACATGATTCAGGCGCTTGATCAGTGGGCCGCGTCTGTCGCGAGCGTAGGGGAACCCCGTCGCGACCAGGCTTCTCTCCAGCGTTTCCGACCGGCTGCATACCATCGGCTCGCCATTGAGTTGCGCTCCCCGGTCGCGTACCGCGGTAAAGGTCTCGCCGAGAAAAGGGGCATGCACCACGCCGAGTTGAACCTCTCCGTCGAACGCCAGGGCGATCGACACCGCGACGTGGGCATGGCCATAGGCGAAATTGACCGTACCGTCGATGGGGTCCACGACCCAGAGCGGGCCGCTCCGTTCGAGCTGGCTGCGGTCCGGGGTCAGCTCCTCGGTCAGCCTTGCCTCGCCCGGAAACAGGGTCTCCAGCTCGTCGCCGATCATGCGATCGACAGCGACATCTATCTCGGTCACCAGCTCGTCACCCCCCTTGTACTGGTGGGAGAAGTTTTGCTTCTGGCGAGCCTGGACGATCATGTCGCCGGCCTGGCGGGCGATACGAATCACCTGGTCTAGGCGTTGGGGGTGGTCCACGTTGAACTCCTGTCGGGGGAATGGCGTGGTCCCGGCGATCGGCGGAATCGTCGGGACGAACGAGAAAGATGTCTTCGTGACGGCGGAAACCGATTCGACACCGCGGGCCCCGCTCCGCTGAGTACAGCGCGCTGCCGGGGCCGAGGCGTATCGTCTGAACAAACCCTAGTGCCGCACCGGGCGCTTCTGGAGTTTACGCTGCAGGGTTCGCCGATGCATGCCCAGGGCCCGGGCCGTTGCCGAGATATTGCCGTCGTGTTCATGCAGCACTTTCTGGATGTGCTCCCAGGTGACCCGGTTCACCGAGGGCGGGTTGTCGGCGATCTCCACGTCGACGTCGCCGCTCTCGCGCTCCAGCGACAGCAGGATCTCATCGGCGTCGGCTGGCTTGCACAGGTAGTTGACGGCACCGAGCTTCATCGCCTCCACGGCGGTGGCGATGCTCGAGTAGCCCGTCAACACCACGACGCGACACTCGGGCGCCACTTCCAGCAGCGCGGGCAGCAGCTTGAGGCCGGAGTCCGACTCCAGCTTCAGATCCAGCGTCGCCAGGGCGGGCGGTGCCTCTCTCGCCGCCGCCAGGGCCTGGTCATGGGTATGGGCGACGACCACGTCGTAGCCCCGGCGCCGCATGGCGCGCTCCATGACGAAACAGAGTTGTTCGTCGTCGTCGACGATCAGTAGACGTTCCGGATCACTCATCGGTGGTTCTCCTTGGCGGATGATTGACAGTAGCCCTACACGCTCTCGCCGATCTTGATGCGGGGGAGCTTGACCTCCGTCAGCGTGCCGCCCTCCTCGTGGTTGTAGAGGCTCACGCCGCCACCAAAGCGGTTGACGGTGGCGTGGGTCAAAAACAGTCCGATTCCCATGCCCTTGCTCTTGGTCGAGATGAAGGTGTCACCCAACTGGTCCGCGATCGACATCGGCACGCCCGGGCCGTGGTCGCGAATGTCGATGACGACCTCGTCGGCGTCCCAGTCGAGGCTGGTGACAATGGCATCGGGGCTGGCATCGGCGGCGTTGTTGAGCAGATTGATCATCGCCTGCTCCAGGGTGGCGTCGACGGCGATGGTGGGTTGGCCACGCTTGCCGAGCACTTCCAGGCGGTGGTTGACATCGGGGCGTAGCACCAGCCAGCGCTGGATCAGGTTCTCGAGCCAGGGAGTGGCGCGAAGCGTCTCGGGCTTTTCCAGGCGTCGCCGATCCGCATTGGCGACGAGCGTCTGCAGGCGCTGCTTGCAGGTGTCGACCTGATGACGCAACAGGTCGATGTCCTCCACCAGGGCGGGTTGCCGGCTGGCTTCGTGGCGCATCTCCTTGAGCAGGACCGCCATCGTCGACAGCGGCGTGCCGAGCTCATGCGCCGTGCCGGCGGCCTGGGTCGCCACGGCCAGAATCTGTTCGTTGCGCAGCGCCGCCTCGCGGGTGCGCGACAGGGTCATGTCACGTCGACGCAAGGTGTGCGCCATCTTGAAGATGAAGAAGGTCAGCAGGCTGCCGGAGAGAATGAAGTTCAGCCACATCCCCAGCGTATGCAACTGGACGCCGAAGACGACGGTACTGTTGGTCAGCTGCGGCACCGGCTGATAGAACAGCATCATGGTGGTGTAGCTGGCGGTTGCCGCTATCGCGATGACCCAGGCGTATGACCACGGCAGCGTGGCGGCGGCGATCCCCAGCGGCACCAGCAGGTAGGTGATGAAGGGATTGGTCGAGCCCCCGGTGTAGTAGAACAGCAGGCTCAGTCCGGCGATGTCGACTAGCCAGTGGAGCAGGTATTCGGTGTCGGTGACCGCGCGGGGCCGGCCCAGTCGCCACCAGGTCGCCACGTTGAACAGGCCCATGGCGACGATGACGCTGATGACCGGGAGAACGTGCAGCTGGAACCCCAGCACCTCGATCCCGAAGATGATCGCGGCGAGAAAGCCGGTCCAGGTGATACCGCGGACGAGCGTCAAGCGAACCAGGTTGCGGTTCGGCGTCGAGAGCGGGAGCGGTTGCAGCATGATCTCTCCGGGATCGAGTCGGGTGACGGCGTCAAGGGTGTCCAGCAGCGACGCAGCGGCTGACTCGACATCGCCGCCCGCGTCGTTGCCATGTTAACGCAATGCCGGGAAGCGGCGTGAGCCCGGACGCCACCGTCGGGGTGGAGATGCCAGTGTCCATTTGTCGCAGGTCCGGCCGGAGCCGTCAGGCAGGCCAGGCGGCTACAACTCTGCGGGATCAGCGCGTACAATCGCCGCCATCTTCGATTCCCCGCGAACTCCCGGTCATGCCTCCATGTCCCGTGAGAGTCGCCCCAGTCAGTGAAGCCTTTCATGTCAGATGCTCAGCTCGCCCAGGAAGCGGCCCTACGCCGCACTTTCG
>NZ_CEXLVS010000105.1:0-7605 GCF_982684285.1 Salinicola sp.
CGAGCTGCAGACCTACTTCGAGAATCAGGGTTAAGGAGCCAGCCATGCAACAGCCCAACACACGCCCGCTCACCCAGTCGCTGCTCAAGGAGACGGCCTCCCAGACCGCCGGCCCCTACGTCCATATCGGCCTGGCGCTGGATATCGCCGGTCTGCCGCCGCGGGAAGAGGAGATCTGGAATCGGCTCGCCAGCGACGATGCCTGGGGGGAGCGTATCGAACTGGTGGGGCGGGTCATCGACGGCAATGGCGACACCGTGCGCGATGCGCTGCTCGAAGCGTGGCAGGCCGACGCCGATGGCGAGTATCAGTGTCGGTTCGATCTCCAGGCGCCCTTCAACAGCTTCGGGCGCACCGCTGCCACGGTGGAGAACGACGGCGAGTGGACCTTCTCGACCGTCAAGCCGGGCGCAGTCGCGCTGCCGGACGGGCGGAAGATGGCACCGCACGTCAACCTGGCGGTCTTCGCCCGGGGCGTCAACGTTCAGCTCCATACCCGGCTCTACTTCGACGACGAGCGCGATGCCAACGACGCCTGCCCGATTCTCAACTCGGTCGAGTCCCCGACCCGGCGCCGGACCCTGATCGCGACCCGCGAGGAGGCCGGCGAACAGCGGCGCTACCGATTCGACATCCGGCTGCAGGGCGAGGGCGAGACGGTGTTCTTCGATTTTTGAGCCCGCTTCGCTCCGCGCTACCTCATCCAAGCCGCTCGCCGTCGAGCGGCTTTCTCGTTGGGTTGGGCGAGGCTCAGTCGCTTCCCCGCTGCCGAAATGCCTTTGGCGTCATGCCGGTGCCGCGCTTGAAGAAGCGGGTGAAGTAGGTGGGCTCGGAGAATCCCAGCCGCTCGCTGACCTGGGCGATGCTCTGCTGGGTGTAGGTGAGCTGGCGTTTGGCTTCGAGCAGCAGCCGGGCATGCAGGAGCTGGAGCGCGCTGTGACCGGTGAGGCGGCGACAGAGATCGTTGAGATGAGCGTCGCTGATGCCGAGCTCTGCGGCCAGCTCGGGAATGGCGGGCTGCCGTGTAAAACGCGTCTCGATCAGCGTCTGGTAGCGGTCGAGATGCTGCTCGCCGCGGTCGTGCCCGGTGCGAGGAAAACGACGCCGCCGTCTGGCGCGGCGCCACAGCTGGATCGTCACCGACTCGATCAGCGCCTGCAACATGGCTTCGCGGCCGTCGTGACCTCCCGCCGGCGTGCGTCGGTACTCGGCGTCCAGCGCGTCGACCAACTGGGCCAGGGGCGTCGATTCGGCCTGTTCGGCCAGGGGGTAATGGGCGGCGTCATCCAGGACCTCGGCCTGGGGCAGCCGCTCGCGCAGGTGCTCCACCAGCGGACGGGCGATCGTGACGATATGCCCCTGGGTCTGCGGCGAGAAGCGAAACCCGTGGACCACGGTCGCTGGCACGCAAATCGTCGCCGGGGCGTCGAGCGCCGCCTCCATCTCCCCCAGTCGCAGCGCGACCTCGCCCTCCCGCAGCAGCAGCAGGTGCATCAGGTCGGCGTGGCGATGGGGGCGGATATGCCAGGCGTGGAGCCGGCTACGTTCGGCAATGGTTTCGCAGTGCAGCAGGTCCGGGGTTGGCCAGTGACGGGTTTCGCCGTAGAGCTGATAGATGGGGATGGGCATGAGGGCGTCGGCTCGCGGATGGATCGGATAAGACTAAAGTCAGTGCCGTATCCATGAAAATTAACATCCTGGCTGTGAATCTTATCTTATACCGCGCTCTCCGGTGGCGAAGAATGGTGGCGAAAAATGACATTCGGCAAGGTCTTTCGGCCACCTTCGAGGGAGACGCCTCATGCAGACATCCGTGGCGATCATCGGCGCCGGCCCCGCCGGCCTGCTGCTGGGACAGCTACTGCACCGCCAGGGCATCGACAACGTCATCGTCGAGCGCCGCCCGGCGGCCTACGTGCTGGGTCGCATCCGCGCCGGCGTGCTGGAGCAGGGCATGGTTGATCTGCTCCGGGAAGCCGGCGTCGGCACGCGCCTGGACGCCGAGGGCATCCCCCACGACGGCTTCGAGCTGGCACTGGGCGAGCGCCGCGTGCGTATCGATCTAGCCGCGCTGACCGGTGGCAGGCGCGTCACCATCTACGGCCAGACCGAAGTCACCCGTGACCTGATGGCCGCGCGCCAGGCGGCCGGGCTGACCACGCTCTACGAATCCGAGGATGTCAGGCTGCATGGGCTCGACAGCGCGTCGCCCGCCCTCACCTTTACCCACAACGGCGACTCGATGCGGCTGAGCTGCGATTACATTGCCGGTTGCGACGGTTTCCATGGCATCTCGCGCCAATCGATTCCCGCCGACCGTCTCCAGACATTCGAGCGCGACTACCCGTTCGGCTGGCTGGGGCTGCTGTCGGACACGCCGCCGGTGCACGACGAACTGATCTACTCGAGCCATGAACGCGGATTCGCGCTGTGCAGCATGCGCTCCCGTGAACGCAGCCGCTACTACCTGCAGGTGCCGGCGGGAGAGCGGATCGAGGCGTGGTCGGACGACCGCTTCTGGGAGGAGTTGTCGCGGCGCTTGCCGTTGGACGTGGCCGGGAAACTGGTCACCGGGCCATCGCTGGAGAAGAGCATCGCACCGCTGCACAGTTTCGTCGCCGAGCCGATGCAGCACGGGCGACTGTTCCTGGCGGGGGACGCCGCCCATATCGTGCCGCCCACCGGCGCCAAGGGGCTCAACCTGGCCGCCAGCGACGTCGGCGTGCTCCAGCGGCTGCTTACCGCCATCTACCACCAGGGGCGTACCGACCTGATCCCGCGTTATTCGCAGACCTGCCTGCGCCGGGTCTGGAAGGCCGAGCGTTTCTCCTGGTGGATGACCCGCAATCTGCACCGCTTTGCCGACGCCGCCGATTTCGACGAGCGCATCCGGCAGGCCGAGTTCGATTACTTTCTCGGCTCCCGGGCCGGGTTGACGACCATTGCAGAGAACTACGTGGGATTGCCCTATGAAACCCTGGCATGACCGGATGATGACGAAGCGGCGGCTCCGACGGTGCTTGAAACGAGCCGGGGCGCGCTACCAGCGCTGGCTCGAACGGTATGCAAGGGACGCCGATCTCGAGTCGCTTTTCTGGCTCTGATCGGACCCGCGCCTTGCGCTCGTCACGGACGCTGCCAACCGATCACCTCCAGCGCTCGCTCCCGGTTGGCTTCCGAGGCCTGGCTGAGCAGGCTTCCGCCCACGCACACGATGAGGTTGAGCAGCAGCCCCCACAATCCGCTGTAGACGCCCAGCGGGCGGTAGCCGGCGAACGTGAAGACGGCGGCCAGTACGGTGCCGGCGAGCATGCCGACGAACACCGCCTGGGTATTGAGCCGGCTCCAGTAGAGGCCGAGGATCAGCGCCGGCGCGGTCTGGATCAGCACCTCGAACTTGAGCACGAAGATCTGATAGAGCGTGCCCGGCGGATACCAGGCGATCAGCACCAGCACGACGACGGCGGCCACGCCGACCAGCTTGCCCACCAGGATCTTGCGCGACTCATCGGCGTCAGGAGCGATGTAGCGCCCGTAGAGATCGTTGGAGACGATCGACGAGAACGTCAGCAGCACCGAATCGGCGGTGGACACGATGGCCGCGATCACGCCGCCGAACAGCAGCACCATAGCCCAGTAGAAGAAGGCGTTCTGGTTGGCCAGCGCATTGGCCATCATCCCCACCAGCTGCTCGGACTCCGCGGTGGTCAGGTCGGGGAAGGCGGCGATGCCGATGATTCCGACCATGAACACCACCCCGGCGGTCAGAAACGGCATGTAGGCCATGCGGATGAAGGACCGCTTGAGCGTCCTTTCGCTACGTGCAGCGAAAATTCGCTGGAAGGCATGCGGATAGATCGCCGCGCCGATGCCGACCAGCACCAGCAGGCAGAACCAGGTGGTCAGGCCTCCTCCGGTTGGTGCGCCCAGTTTCTCCGGCGCCTCGGCGATCATCGTCTCGGCTGCCGTGGGCAGCCCGCCGAGGTAGATCAACGAGCCGATCAGCAGGGTGAACACGCCGAACAGCAGGGCGATGCCCTGGATCGTGTCGGTGTAGGCCACCGAGCGCATGCCACCCAGCCAGCTGTAAGCGACCATGATCACGATGAAGAACACCACCCCGACCTGATAGGGGATCGTGCCGCCGGTAAGACCGGATACGCCCTGGCCGATGGCGACGAACTGCTCCAGCAGATAGTTGCCGAGACCGTAGAGCATCAGAATCGCCGCCAGGATGGTGACCTTCTTCGAGCGGAAGCGCAGATCGATCCAGTCCACCGGCGTCAACAGGTTGAAGCGTCGGCCCAGCGCATAGAGCCTGGGCGCGAACAGCAGGTAGACCATGATGATCATGATGAAGAACGGCACCGACACTAGGTATTGATAGCCGAGCCGATAGGCCGTTGGGGGGTAGCCGACCACGGTGTTGCCGCTGTATTGCGTCGCGAAAAAGGTGAAGAACAGCACCATGACGCCAAGGCCGCGCCCGCCCAGATAGTACTCGTCGAGACTTTCCCGAACCTTGCGATTGCGCAGGAACGCGTAGATACCCACGGCGAGCATCAGACCGCCGTAGAGCATCAGCACCAGAATGCCGGACCATCCGCTGAAGGCCAGTTCCACTTCCATGGTCACGACTCCTCGTCTTCATCGGCGCCGGTTTCCCACTGCGTCTTCACCACCCAGGTGATGAAGATCGACAACGCCAGCGAGGCGAGCAGGATGATCAGGGCCCAGTAGGGAACGCCGAAGAACAGCGGCGACCAGGAGCCGGCGGGGAAATACCAGGGATTGATCAGGGCGAACAGAATGACGAAGCCGATCCAGACCAGCGGCTTCTTGACCGGTTCACTGATTCTTCTTTTCATCAAGACACCTCGATGGCGACACGAATTCGGCGCAAAGCGGCCAAAATATGTCGCGACGGCAAATGGGAGACTATAGCCAGCCCCGGTGACGGCTGGCCATTACCGGTTGGCAAAGCGAGACTTCGTCTATGGCGAAGAACCGCGACATTGGTCGTAATGGCCTCCGGGGCAGGGAATAGCCACCGCTCGGGTGCCCGATGGCGTCATGCCTCTCGCTTTCGCAGCATCCAGGCCGCGCCGAGAGCGGAGAGCAGGCAGCCGGCGGCCAGGTAGATGGCGACCGGCGTCCAGCTGCCGCCATAGAGATCCACCAGCGCGGCGGCGATGAACGGGGTGAAGCCGCCACCGATCACGCTGGCGACCTGGTAGCCGACCCCGGCACCACTGTAGCGGTAGGCGGTCCCGAACAGCTCGGCGAAGATCGGCTGCTGCACGCTGACCACCATGTCGTGGGCGAGATTGGCCAGGGCCACGGCGAACACCACGATCCACAGGATCGAACCGGCCTGGAGCGCCATGAAGAACGGGAAGGCGGCCAGCACGCCGACGATGGCGCCGGTGATGTAGACCCGTCGCCGCCCCAGCGTGTCGGCGAGGAGTGCGAACAGCGGAATGGTGACGCAACTGACCGCGCCGACCAGCAGCCCGATATGCAGGAACAGATCGCGGGAGAGATCGAGATAGCCGGTGGAGTAACTCAGCGCGAAGGTGGTCACGATATACATCGTGAACAGCTCGGCCAGGCGCATGGCGATGATGGTGACGAAAGCCCCGGGATGGCGTTTGAGCGCCTCGAGGATCGGCGGCCTGGCCGGCTTGCGGTCACCGTGTTCGACCGCGGCGACGAATTCCGGCGACTCCTCGAGGCTCGAACGGATCTTCAGCGCCACCAGCACCAGTACCACGCTGAACAGAAACGGCAGACGCCAGCCCCAGGCGGTGAAGTCGGCATCGCTCAGCCAGTAGCTGAGCAGCGACACGCTGCCGGTAGCCAGGATCAGGCCCACGCCGTAACCCACCTGGACGCCGCTGGAGTAGAACGCGCGACGACCTTTCGGCGCGCTCTCCACCGCCATCAGGGCGGCGCCGCCCCACTCCCCGCCGACGGCGAAACCCTGCACCGCGCGCAGCGTCACCAGCAGGATCGGCGCCCAAACGCCGATCTGGGCATAGGTCGGCAGCAGGCCGATCAGCGCCGTGGCGCCGCCCATCAGGATCACCGTCAGGATCAGCATGCGCTTGCGCCCCAGGCGGTCGCCGTAATGACCGAATACCAGCCCGCCGAGCGGGCGAAACAGGAAGCCGACGCCGAAGGTGGCCAGCGCCGCCAGGGTGCCGGCGGCCGGACTGACGTTGGGAAAGAACTGCGAGTTGAAGACCAGCGCGGCGACGATGCCGTAGAGCAGGAAGTCGTACCAGTCGACCACGGCGCCGACGAAGCTGCCGATGGCGGCACGTCGGGCCTGGCTGGTCGAGTGGGCGGGGGCGGCGGTCGTGGCGGGCGTGCTCATCCGTAACTCTCGGTGGTCGGTGTCTTGTGATCGAGGCGATTGCAGGCGCGGCGACGTGGCGGCGGCATATCTTACGGCATTGCGCTGCCGGACACAGACCCCTGCGCTGGATCGCGCCCCTCGGCCCGACGCGTCTACGGTTCCGGCGGTTCCAGGATCTGAAGTTCGCGATCCCAGCGGCGCAGGAAGGCCTGGCGGCGCAGTGGATCGACGAACGCCAGCAGCGTGGCGTTGATCGGGATCGGGTAGAGGTGATCGCCAACCTGGTCGCGCAGCCGCTGTGCGGTGTAGGGGCCGATGACATCGTCGCGCACGCTGAACAGCGGCGTCTGGCCGGCCAGGATGTGCTGGCCCCGCTGGCTCAGCAGGAAACTGACGAAGCGCTTGGCCATCTCCGGATGTGGCGCGTCGCGATGGACGAACGCCATCCGCATCATTACCAGCGAGTAGTCGTTGGGGACCTGAACGATGATGTCGGGATGGGTCTGGGCCCACACCATGGCATAGGAGCCCAGCAGGTTGTAGCCGAGCCAGTAGCGGCCGTCGCTGAGTCCTTCCAGCATGCGCTGGGTGGTGGCTTCGAGGTCGACGTTGGCGGCGCCCATGGCGGCGATCAGGTCCCAGGCGCGGGGGGTGTAGCGCGCATCCTGCTGGAACAGGGTGTAGCCCACCCCGCTCTTGCGTGGCGAATAACTGACCACGCGACCGTCGAGCCACTGGCGGTAGTGAGTCAGCAGGTCGAGCAGGTCGCGGTGGGTCTCCGGCGGCGGCATGTGCGAGGCGAGCTCGAGCCGGTAGGCCATCACCACCGGTTCGAAGGTGAAGCCGAACACCTCGTTGCGCCATTTGGCCCACGCCGGCCACTGGTCGGCCTCCGGGGCGTCGAGGGGCTGGGCCATCCCGTCGTTGCTGAGCGCCAGCTGCCACGGCATCGCCGAGCTGATCACCACGTCCGGCGGCGATTCGGGATCCCGGGCCCGCCGGTCGACCTCCAGCGTGGAGCGATCACGGTAGTCGAGGTCGATCTGCGGGTTCTCGGCAGCGAAGGCGGCCAGCACCGGCTCGACGATCTGCCGGTCCAGTGCCGCTTCGATGACCAGTCTTTGGTCTCCTCGGGCTGCGCCGCTGCTGCCGACACCGAGGCATAGCGACACCAATAGGCCCAGGCCAAAGTGGAGGCGTCCTGTCATCCTGCGCTCTCCCCGGGTGGCTGACAGCGTGGCAAC
>NZ_CEXLVS010000105.1:7615-13733 GCF_982684285.1 Salinicola sp.
GAGCCCGCGAGGCGTGCGATTGGAAACTTGCAGCCGGCTGCCGTGGCGTACGGCGATGGATTCGGCGATGGCCAGGCCGAGCCCGGACCCGTGGGTGTCCTGGCGATGACCGCGCTCGAACGGTCGAGTCAGGCGGTCGAGGGATTCGGCATCGACGCCGGGACCGTCGTCCTCGATGGCCAGCGTCACCCAGGCATCATCGCCGCGGAGCGCCAGCGTGATCTCGCTGCCCGGCGGCGTGTAGCGAAAGGCGTTGTCGATCAGGTTGTTGAGCAGCTCGCGCAGGGCCCAGCTTTCCCCCTCGACCCAGACCGGGGCCGGTGCCTCGATGGCGAGCCCGAGGTCATGATCGCGACTGTCCTGGCGATCGGCCCAATCGACGGTGATCTCGCGCATCAGTCGATCCAGTGCCAGCGGCTGACGTTCATGCAATGGCCCCAGATGCTGCAGGCGGGTCAGGCTCAGCATCTGTCCGGCCAGGCGACTGGTACGCCCGGCGCTGTCGTGAACGGTGACCAGGGCCTGGTGCCAGACGCCGGGTTCGTTGCTGGTCAGCGCCAGTTCGCTGGTGCTCTGGAGTCCCGCCAGCGGGGTCTTGAGCTGGTGCGAGGCGTCTGCGATGAAGCGCAGTAGCGCGTCGCGATGATGGCGCTGGTCGGCGAACAACCGGTTGAGCGTCTCGACCAGCTCCTGCATCTCCCGCGGCACGTCGAGCATCAACGGACTGTTCTCCTCGGCGCGACGCTCCCGCAGTGCCTGGCGCAGGCGTCGCAGCGGCGCCAGCATGGTGTGCATCGCGATCCCCACCAGGGCCGCAGTGATCAGCACCATTGCGGCGAAGCGGGTCGCGCTCTTGCGGAACAGCTCCCGCGCCAGCAGGTCGCGCCCATGGCGGGTATGCCCCACCCAGAGCTGCACCGGCTCCTGGGTATCCCAGCCGGCGGAGTCCACCTCGCGGCCGCTGAGACGGATCGGCTGGCCGTCGTGGATGGCGTCGAGGTAGACCGGGTGCTGTCGGGCCTCGGCCCGCATCGCATCGGTGATCGGCAGATCGGCATTCTGGGTGATCGTGGTGCCGTTATCCGCCTGCAGCCAGTAGAAGACCCGTTCCTGCCAGCGGGTGGCCAGGATCTGCAGCGCCGAGGCAGGCATCTCCAGGGTGGGGTTGCCCTCCGGCCACTGCAGCGACTCGGCGATGGTCAGACTGGCGGCCTCGAGCTGGCCATCCATGGCCCGGTCCGCCGCCTTGCGCGCGCTGGTGTAGGCCTCGATCAGCAGCAGCGTTCCCAATCCTGCGACGATCACCACGAGCCATAGCGTCAGTCGCCGCTTGAGCGAGGTGCGAGGTGGCATCACTCAGGCCGCCCCTCTCCGAATGACTCCCGCGGCTCCTCGAGCCGATAACCCAGGCCGCGCAGCGTCCGAATCGACAGGCCGGAGCCGGCCAGGCGCTTGCGCAGCCGGCTGACGTAGACGTCCAGGGCGTTGGCGCCCACCGCCTCGAAGCCGAACAGCCGGTTCTCCAGGGCTTCGCGCTGCACGATGCGCCCCGCGTTGAGCATCAGCGCTTCCAGCAGGCTGAACTCGCGCCTCGGCAGATCGAGGGCCGCTCCGTCCAGCCAGGCGCTGGCCGAGCGGGTATCCAGCACCAGGCCGCCGAAACGAACGCTGTTGTCGAGCCGTTGCTGGCTGCGGCGCAGCAGGGCGCGTACCCGGGCTTCCAGTTCGGTGATCGAGAACGGCTTGGCGAGATAGTCGTCGGCGCCGAGGTCCAGTCCGCGCACGCGATCCGCCAGTGCATCCCGCGCGGTGAGAATCATCACCGGCGTCGAGTCGGTATGGGCGCGCATCCACTCGAGCACGTCGAGGCCGTTGCCATCGGGCAGGCCCAGGTCGAGCAGCACCAGATCGAAACGACCCTGGCGCAGTGCCTGGATGGCGTCGTCGATGAGGGCCAGGGCGTCGACGGTATAGCCATGGCGCGTCATCGCCTGGGCCAGCGAGCGCGACAGCAGCGGGTCATCCTCGATCACGAGCAGATGCATGGCGATGTCTCGCGTCATCGAATCCCCATGCCTTATGCGACTAATGTCCTATGCGACAAAGGTTTAGATGACAGGTTGATGAAAGGTTAGCGCTCTAGCATCGCGCTGTCGGTGGGCAGAGCCGGCCCGAGACCGGTGCCCGCCATGAGCTTTGCGAGCATAACAACCCAGGTAGGAGACGCACAGCATGCCCCAGAATCACATGTCCAAAGCGAAAGGCCTTCAACGCTGGCTGGTCGCCGCCGTTACCGGGGGTGCGCTGCTGGCCGGCGCCGTCCAGGCCCAGGCCAAGCCGCCGGAGTGCATCGCGCCGGCCAAACCGGGTGGCGGTTACGACCTGACCTGCCGTCTGGCGGCCAATGGCCTGCAGGAAGCCAAGTTGATCGACGAGCCGATGATGGTCAGCTACATGCCGGGCGGTATCGGTGCCGTCGCCTACAACCATGTCACCGGCGTGCGCGATGACGATCCCAACCTGATCGTGGCGGCCAGTACCGGCGCGGCGTTGAATCTGGCGCTGGGCAAGTTCGGCATCAAGCACAAGGTCGACGACGTGCGCTGGGTCGGTGCGCTGGGCGTCGACTACGGCGCGGTCGTCGTCCGCAAGGACGCGCCGTGGAACAACCTCGACGAACTGATGAAAGCACTGAAGAAGGATCCTTCCAGCGTGGTCATCGGTGCCGGCGGCACGGTCGGCAGCCAGGACTGGATGAAGGCGGCGCTGATGGCCAAGGCCGACGAGGTCGATCCGCGCAAGCTGCGCTACGTCTCCTTCGAGGGCGGCGGTGAGGCGCTGGCCGCACTGCTGGGTGAACACATCCAGGTCTTCACCGGCGACCTGGCCGAGCTGAAGCCACAGCTCGACAGCGGCGAGATTCGTATTCTGGCGGCCCTCTCCGAAGAGCGCATGGCCGGGCCCTACGCGGACATCCCCACTGCCAAGGAGCAGGGCTACGACGTCGAATGGCCGATCTGGCGCGGTTATTACATGGGTCCGGATGTCAGCGACGAAGAGTACCAGGCGTGGGCCGACCGTCTGAAAGCGCTGAGCGAGACAGAAAGCTTCGCCAAGCTGCGTGAAGGTCGCGGTCTGTTCCCGATGGCCAAGTTCGGTGAAGACTTCCACCAGTACGTGAAAGATCAGGTTGCCGACTTCCAGCAACTGTCCAAAGAAGTGGGTCTGACCCAATGAAACTCGCCGCCGACCGAATCCTGAGCCTGCTGTTACTCGGTCTGGCGGCGTTCGTCGCCGTCCAGGCCTGGCAGTTGGAGGTGCCGTTCAGTTACGACCCGGTCGGGCCGAAAGCCTTTCCGCTGATTCTCGCGGGGCTGCTGGCGGTATTGGCCGTGGTGCTGTTCGTGCGCCCGGGCGCCAGCGGTGAGTGGCCGACCGGCGCGCTGTTGCTGCGCCTGCTCTTCACCATGGCCGTGCTGGGTCTCTATGCGGCGCTGTTCATCAACCTCGGTTTCCTGGTGACGACCGCTCTGGTCAGCATCGTCATCGCCTGGCTGTTCGGTGCCGGGCCGTTGAAAGCGGTCGTCGGCGGCCTGCTGCTGGCGGTGGGCAGTTACCTGCTATTCACCTACGGACTGGGAATCTCGCTGCCGACCGGTAGCTGGATCGAGCCGCTGCTGGGGAGCAATTAAATGTTCGATTTTCTGATCCAGGGCTTCGGTGTCGCCCTGACGCCGCTCAACCTGGGGCTGGCCTTCCTGGGCGCGCTGCTCGGGACGCTGTTCGGTGCCTTGCCGGGTATCGGGCCGATCAACGGTATCGCCATCCTGATGCCGCTGGCCTACACGCTGGGCCTGCCGGCGGAATCCGCGCTCATCCTGCTGGCGGGTATCTACACCGGTTCCGAGTACGGCGGGAGGATGTCGAGCATCCTGCTCAACGTGCCCGGTGATGCCGGCGCGGTCATGACCACGCTGGACGGCCACCCGCTGGCCAAGAAGGGGCTCGCCGGGCCGGCCCTGGGCCTGTCCGCCGTCAGTTCGTTCATCGGGGCGACCGTCGCGATCATCGGCCTGACCCTGTTTGCGCCGCTGCTGGCGATCGTCGCCGTCAAGTTCGGCCCCGCCGAATTCTTCGCGCTGATGATCTTCGCCTTCGCTTCCATGTCCGCCATGATGGGCAAGGATCCACTCAAGACCCTGATCGGTGCGGTGCTTGGCGTGCTGATCTCCACCGTCGGCGTCGACTCCGGCACCGGCGTGCTGCGCTTCACCTTCGACATGCCCGAGCTCTACGACGGCATCGATTTCGTGGTGATGATCATCGGCCTGTTCGCGGTCAGCGAGATCCTGCTGATGCTCGAGCACGCCTTCCGCCACGACCAGGACGGTGAGATGGCGCCGATCGGCCGGGTCATGGTCAAGATGAGCGAAGTGCTGTACTGCAAGTGGGCGATCCTGCGCTCCAGCGTGATCGGCTTCGTCATCGGCGTGCTGCCGGGCACCGGCGCCTCCGTCGCCAGCGCCGTGGCCTATACCACCGAAAAGCGCATCAGCGACCACGACAACAGCTTCGGCACCGGCAACATGCGCGGGCTGGCGGCACCGGAAGCGGCCAACAACGCCTCCGCCGCCGGCTCCTTCGTGCCGATGCTGACGCTGGGCATTCCCGGCTCCGGCACCACCGCGATCCTGCTCGGCGCGCTGATGCTCTACAACATCAATCCCGGCCCGATGATGTTCCGCGAGCAGCCGGTGGTGGTGGGCGGCCTGATCGCCTCGCTCTATATCGGCAACGTCATGCTGCTGCTGCTGAACCTGCCGCTGGCCGGCGTGTTCGCCCGCGTGCTGCAGGTGCCGCGCTGGCTGCTGGTACCGAGCGTGGCGATCCTCGCCTTCGTCGGCGTCTATCAGCTTCACTCCGACCTGATGGCGATCTACCTGATGCTGGTCATCGGGGTGTTCGGCTACCTGCTGCGCAAGTTCGGCTTCTCGCTGGCGCCGGTAGTGCTGGGCTTCGTGCTCGGCGGGCTGATGGAGGAGAACCTGCGCCGGGCGCTGTCGATCAGCGGTGGCGATGCGGGCATCCTGTTCCAATCCAAGCTGTCGATCGGGCTATGGATCGCCGCCGCGCTGGTGGTATTGGTGCCGATGTTCGCGGGTAAGCTCAAGGCGAAATTCCTGTGACGGTGAATATCCGGGCTGTCGAGAAACCGCTGGCCATCACGAGTGCGGTTGTTGATGGTCTACGTGCCTGACTCTGCTTGTTATTACGAGAAAGCTCCCTTTCCCAGAAAGAAATTCCCCCTATGCGATGCGGGGGATAATCTGCCAGATCTCGTTGGCACTTTTATAGGTGGAAATGGCCATGGTGGATATGCCCAAAAGAAAGGTTGGACAGGCAGAATTGAAAAGCATTGCGGTCGAGGCACTAGAGCGTCTCGGTATCGTGACGGACGAAGCCGAGGACGTGGCTGATGTACTGGTCATGGCTGACATGCTGGGAATCCACACGCATGGCGTGGCTCGCATCATGTCTTATGGAGAGAGGATAAAAGTAGGCGGAATCAACGCCAATCCTCGTATCGAATTACACCAGGCCTATCCCACTGTGGCTACGCTTGACGGGGATAATGCGCTTGGCCCGCTGCTTGGCAAGAGGGCACTCTCCCAATCCATGAAGATGGCATCGGAGTTCGGTATCGGCATGGTTTTCGTCAGGGGCAGCAATCACTTCGGACCTGTCATGCCGTACTCGTTCATGGCCGCCGAGCAGGGTTTCATGAGCTTCATCGCCAGCAACGCCACGACGACCATAGCCCCCTATGGTGGAACTTCTCCAAAGTTGGGCAATAACCCTCTGGGCTTCGGTTTTCCCAATCCTCGAGGAGAGCACTTTCTACTGGACATGGCGTTGAGCACGGTTGCTCGTGCGAAGATTCGATCTGCAAGAGACCGGGGAGAGTCGATTCCGCTCGATTGGGCGGTAGACGCCAGCGGTGTTCCAACGGGTGACCCCAACGAAGCGCTTGCCGGTATGCTGCAGACGATTGGGGGTCATAAGGGCTATGGCCTGGCACTTGCCGTGGACATGCTGGCGGGTGTTCTGTCTGGGGCGG
>NZ_CEXLVS010000106.1:0-13598 GCF_982684285.1 Salinicola sp.
GGCGTCCAGGCCACGAACTCCCCATCCCATCCTCTCCAGGCAAGGAATCTCCTCGGCCTGCCCACGATTCAACGCGTCGAAGTTCAGGACATCCGCTTTCCGACCTCCCGCGAGCTGGACGGGTCGGATGCGATGAACGCCGCGCCGGACTACTCAGCCACCTACGTCATCCTGCACACCGATGCCGACGACGGTATTACCGGCCACGGCCTGACCTTCACCATCGGACGCGGCAACGAGATATGCGTCACCGCCGTCGAGTCGCTGGCGACGCGCCTGGAGGGACGTTCGCTGGCGGACATCACCGCCGACATGGGCGCGTACTGGCGGGAGCTCACCAGCGGGGACAGTCAGTTGCGCTGGCTGGGGCCGGAGAAAGGCGTCATCCATCTGGCCTGCTCGGCGATGATCAACGCGATCTGGGACCTGTGGGCCAAGCGGGAAGGCAAGCCGGTGTGGAAGCTGCTGGCCGACATGACGCCCGAGGAGCTGGTCCGCTGTCTCGATTTCCGCTTCGTCACCGATGCCTTGACGCCGGAAGAGGCGATCGGCCTGCTCAAGCGCCGCGAAGCGGGCAAGGCCGAGCGCGAGGCCTTCATGCGCGAGCACGGCTATCCAGCCTACACCACCTCCGCCGGCTGGCTGGGCTACTCCGAGGAGAAGATGCGCTCGCTGTGCCGGGAGGCTATCGCGTCTGGCTGGGAGCACTTCAAGCAGAAGGTCGGCGGCGACATCGAGGAGGATCGACGACGGGCCCGGATCCTGCGCGAGGAGATCGGCGAAGAGCGCCTGTTGATGATGGACGCCAATCAGATGTGGGACGTCGATGAGGCGATCGCCAACATGCGAAGGCTGGCCGAGTTCCGGCCACACTGGATCGAGGAGCCCACCAGCCCGGACGACGTGCTCGGGCATGCCGAGATTCGCCACCGGCTGGCACCGATCGGCGTCGCCACGGGCGAGCACTGCCATAACCGGGTGATGTTCAAGCAGCTCTTCCAGGCGGACGCGATCGATTTCTGCCAGCTGGATGCCGCCCGCCTGGGCGGACTCAACGAGGTGATCGTGGTGCTGCTGATGGCCGCGAAGTACGACATCCCGGTCTGCCCCCATGGCGGCGGCGTGGGCCTGTGCGAGTACACCCAGCATATCTCCATGTTCGATTACATCGCCGTTTCCGGCTCGCTCGAGGGTCGCCTGCTGGAGTACGTCGACCACCTCCACGAGCACTTCGTCGACCCGGTTCGGATCGATCGCGGGCACTACCAGGTACCGGACGCCGCCGGCTACGGCGTCACCATGAAAGCCAGTTCACTCGATGCCCACCGCTTTCCAGGCGGCAGCGCCTGGCAATAGCCCATGTCAACGGACGCCCGCCCCCAGAGCATTCGGACGCCGCCGAGACCGGCGTCGCCATGCAGCAAGTCACTCACGCTATTCATGCCACTCACGCGAGAAGCGCCACCAAAGCTATGGAGCTGAAGATGACAACAATCACATCCTTCCCCACCACTCCGCGCCCCAGTCGTGCCCGTTCCCGGTTGACGACGCTGGTGATGGCAACGGTCCTGGGTCTGACTAGCCTCTCTGCCACCGCCGCTACCGAAATGCCGCCATTTCCGGAGGTGACCGGCGATGTCGTCGAGGGTGACGGCAACGATTACAGCCTCAAGTTCAATATCGGCCTGACCCAGTCCAGCGCCCAGTATCGCGGCCTGGAGTACTTCAAGAAGATCGTCGAGCAACGCAGTGACGGTCATATCCAAGTGCAGGCGTTCCATAGCGCGCAGCTGGGCGACGACCTGCAGTCGGTCAGTGCCCTCCAGGCCGGCACGCTGGAGATGACCGCGCCGTCCACCTCCCCCATGGTCAGCATGTTCCCGCAGTTCGCCGTGTTCGACCTGCCGTTCCTGTTCCCGACACCGGAAATCGCCGACAAGGTACTGGACGGGGAGATCGGTCAGCAGATGCTGAAGGACGCCTCCACCAAGGGACTGGTCGCCATCGGCTGGGCCGAGAACGGCTATCGCCAGTTGACCAACAGCAAGCAGGCGGTGACCTCCCCCTCGGATCTGGATGGCTTGAAGGTTCGGACCATGCAGAACCCGATCCACCTGGACATCTGGCGCACGCTGGGCGCCAACCCGACCCCGATGTCCTTCGCCGAACTGTTCACCGCGCTGGAGCAGGGAGTCGTCGACGGCCAGGAGAATCCGTGGATCACCATCGAATCCTCCAAGTTCAACGAGGTGCAGCAGTACGCCACCGAGACCAACCACGTCTACACGCCGTTCATCACGCTGGTGTCCGAGCGCTTCTGGAACCGGCTGCCGGAGAGCTATCAGCAACTGCTGCGCGAGGCGGCCAAGCAGATGGGCGACTACGAGCGTCAGGTCAGCCGGACCCTCAATGACCAGATCAAGCAGGAGCTGAAAGATCAGGGCATGCAGGTCACCGAACTGACGCCGGAGCAGATCGCGACCTTCCAGGAGGATCTGGCGCCGGTCTACGACGATTGGCGTGACAAGATCGGCGGCGACTTGATCGACCGTATTCGCGCTGAGTCCCAGGCTCAGTAAGTACCCGGTTCGCCGCAGGCGCCGACTCGCGCCTGCGGCGATTGCGTGATCACGGAGGTCATGATGAATGCCGACTCGCCTTCCGCCCGGGGTCTCCTGGGCTGGCTACGCCAAACGCTGGAAATCGCCGCCGGGCTGCTCGTGCTGGGCGTGGTGTTCTGTGTCACGGCCAACGTCTTTGGCCGCTTCGTCCTCAACTATTCCTACACCTGGGCCGAGGAGCTCTCCCGGGTGCTCTTCATCTGGCTGGTGCTGCTCGGCGCCGGCGTCGGCAGCCTCGGCAACGAGCATGTGGCGGTCACCTTCTTCCGCGACAAGGCGCCCGCCGGGCTGCGCAAGGCCGCCGTGCTGCTGAGCATCGCTATCATCTATGTCGTCTGCATCTGCATCCTGCTGGGGTTCAACGACGTCATCTCGGGCTATACCAGCGCCACGCCGATGCTGGGCATCCCGCAGACGTTTCTGTACAGCGCCATGCCGGTGATGGCGATCCTGACGATCATCGCCAATACCATCGCCCTGTTCTCCCTGTTCCGGAGCAAGACACCATGATTCTATGGAGCATTCTGATAGGGCTGGCCATCTGTATCGTCATCGGCATGCCGATCTCGTTCGGTCTCGCGGCCATCAGCCTGTTCATCTTCTTCGAGTCCGGCTACGCGCTCTCGCCGATCGTGGCACAGGCGGTCAACGGCCTGGACTCCTTCCCGCTGCTGGCCATCCCGCTGTTCATCCTGGTCGGGGAAGTCATGAGCGCCGGTGGCATCGCCACCCGCCTGGTTCGGCTGGCCAGCGCCCTGGTCGGATTCGTGGCCGGCGGCCTGGGCCAGGTCGCGGTGCTGACATCGATGTTCTTCGGCGGCATCAGCGGCTCGGCCGTGGCCGACGCTTCCGCCGTGGGCAGCATGATGATCGAGCCGATGAAGCAGCATCGCTACAGCGCGCCGCTGGCGACGGCCATCGTGGTGGCCGCGTCGGTGGTCGGCATCATCATCCCGCCCTCGATACCGATGATCCTGTTCGGCGTGGTCACCAACACCTCGATCTCGCAGCTGTTCATGGCGGGTATCGTGCCGGGCATCCTGATCACGCTGGGGCTGGCGGTGACCACCTACGTCCAGTCGCGCAAGAACGGCCGCGGCCAACCGTTCTCGGTGCCGGAGCTGTTCGCGGCGTTGAAGGAAGCGCTGCTGGCGCTGCTGCTGCCGGTCATCATCGTCGGCGGAATTCTCTCGGGCGTCTTCACCCCGACGGAGAGCGCGGCGATCGCCCTGGTCTACGCCTTCGCGGTCTCGTTCTTCATCTACCGCAGCCTGACGCTGAAGCGTTTCTTCGAGCTCTGTATCGCCACCGGCAAGCTGACCGGTGTGGTGATGCTGCTGCTGGCCTTCGCCAGCGTTCTGGCCTGGCTGCTCACCGCCAACATGATCCCGCAGCAACTGGTGGTCAGCCTCTCCGCCATCACCGAGAACAAGCTTCTGCTGCTGCTGATCCTGTCGGGTTTCCTGCTGGTGGTCGGCTTCTTCATGGACCTGACGCCGGCAATGGTGATCCTGGCGCCGCTGATGACGCCGGTGGTGGTCAAGCTGGGTATCGACCCGGTCTATTTCGGGGTGCTGATGTCGTTCATCCTCGGGATTGGCCTGATCACGCCTCCCGTGGGTACGGTGCTCTACGTCGGTTGCGGCGTCGGCAAGGTCGG
Organism: Salinicola sp.; assembly: GCF_982684285.1. Lineage (NCBI taxonomy): Bacteria > Pseudomonadati > Pseudomonadota > Gammaproteobacteria > Oceanospirillales > Halomonadaceae > Salinicola > Salinicola sp. Next base: position 4,282 of record NZ_CEXLVS010000106.1, read on the forward strand.
CATGGAGAGCCTGGTCAAGAGTCTGCTCCCCTTCTACTTCACGTTGATCGCCCTGCTGGTGCTGTTCCTGCTCTTCCCCCAGGTCGTGCTCTGGTATCGCTGAGGCCTGTTTCGATGGGGACGAGGGGTTTCGATAACGTTGCGAGAGGTGATTCATGACCGTTCAGGCCACGCTGCTCGACGATCTGACCGCGATGCTGGGTTCGGGTGGGTTGCTGACCGACACCGACGACATGGAGCGCTACTGCGTCGACTGGCCGGGCTACCGTGGCGCCGAACCGCTGGCGGTGGCACGCCCGGCGACGACGCGCCAGGTCGCCGACGTGGTGAGCTACTGCCATCGTCACGATGTGGCGCTGGTGCCCCAGGGCGGTCACAGCGGGCTGGTCGGCGGCGCCCTGCCCGACGTCGAGCGGCCGGAGCTCGTCGTCAGTCTCGAGCGAATGACGGCGATCCGCGATATCGACCCCATCAACTTCACCATGAGCGTGGATGGCGGCTGCATCCTGCAGTCGGTGAAGGATGCCGCCGAAGCGGCGGATTGCGATTTTCCACTCTCGCTGGGCGCCCAGGGTAGCTGCCAGATCGGCGGTAACGTCTCGACCAACGCCGGCGGCCTCAACGTGCTGCGTTACGGCATGATGAGGCAACTGGTGCTGGGACTGGAGGTGGTACTGCCGGATGGACGCATCTACAACGGCATGAAGGCGCTGCACAAGGACAACACGGGCTACGATCTGAAGCAGCTTTTCATCGGTGCGGAGGGCACGCTCGGCATCGTGACCGGCGCGGTACTCAAGCTGTTCCCCCGGCCCCAGGTCAGTCGCAGCGCCCTGCTGGCCTGCCCCAGCGTGGCTGCCGTGCTCGAGCTCTACGCGCTGGCGCGACGCAGTTGCTGCGACCTGCTGACCGCCTTCGAGCTGGTGCCGCGCGCCTGCCTCGAGCTCGCCATGGAGGCCGCCCCCGATCTGCGCGATCCGCTGGATGCACCGGCGCCGTATTACGTCCTGATGGAAGCCAGCGCCAGTGGACCGGCGGACCTGGACACGATGATCGAGGACCTGTTCGAGCGCGGACTCGCGGCCGGCCAGCTCACCGATGGCGTGCTCGCCACCAGCGAGGCCCAGGCCGGCAATCTCTGGCGCATCCGGGAAGCCATGCTGGAGGGCCAGCGCAATCGTGGCGAGCACCTGCGCACGGACGTCTCGCTGCCGATCTCGTCGTTGACGGCATTCCACCAACGCGCTGCCGACGACATCCAGACATTGTCTCCGCAAGCGACGATCATCGCCTATGGCCACATCGGCGACGGCAACCTGCACTTCAACATCCTGCCGCCCCCGGGACTCGATCCCGATGAGCGCTCGTCGCTGCTGCACGAGCTGGAGGAGCGCCTGTTCGAGATCGTCGCCGACTTCGACGGCAGCATCAGCGCCGAGCATGGCATCGGGCGGTTCAAACAGGCCGCCTTCCTGGAGACGCTCTCCGAGCCCGAGTACGACATCATGCGCGGCCTGAAGCGTCTCCTGGACCCCAGGTACCTGATCTCCCCTGGCCGGATTCTTCCCCGCCCCGCCGAGTGACCCGGCCCCGGAAGCGCCCCCTTCTTTCAGGAAACGACTCATGCAAGATCCCAGTGTCGAAAAAGATCGCCATGGCGAAAGCCCACTGACCATCGGCTTCATCGGAACCGGCATCATGGGGGGCCCCATGGCGGCCCGCCTGGCGGATGTCGGCCATCGTGTCCAGGCCTGGAACCGCACGCCCGACAAACTGACACCGCTGCAGACGGCCGGCGTGATCGCGGCCCGATCCCCCGAAGCGGCTGCGCACGATGCCGATGTGGTCATCGTGATGCTGAGCGCCGGCCCCGTCTGCGATGAGATCCTGCTGGGCGAGACTGGCATCATCGCCGCGATGCGGCCAGGCAGCTGCCTGGTGGTGATGAGCTCGATCCCGGTGGACACCGCCAAGGGGCAGGCGGAAGCCGCCAGCCTCCATGGCATCGGCTATCTCGATGCGCCGGTCTCCGGCGGCGAACGCGGCGCCATCGAGGGCACGCTGGCGATCATGGTCGGCGGCGAGGCTTCGGTTTTCGAACGTCATCGCCCGCTGCTGGCGACCCTCGGCCGCCCGACCCACGTCGGCCCCGCCGGGAGCGGCCAGCTCGCCAAGCTCGCCAACCAGATGATCGTTGCCAACACCATCGCCACCGTTGCCGAGGCCCTGCTGCTGGTGGAACGCGGCGGGGCCGATCCCGCGCAGGTGCGTCAGGCGTTGATGGGCGGTTTCGCCGACTCGACCATTCTCGATCTCCATGGTCGGCGCATGCTGGAGGAGAGCTTCGCGCCGGGCGGCGCCGCAAAATGGCAGTACAAGGACACCCAGACCGCAATGGCGCAGATCGCTCGGCTGTCACTCGACCTTCCCATGAGCCGCCAGGCGGATGCGCTGTTCGGCGACATGCTGGCGCATGGCGATGGCGACCTGGATCACAGCGCGCTGATCCGGGAGTTGCGCCGACGAAACGGCATGCCGGTCGATTGAGCTCGCGACACGACGGGCAGCCGGCGATCGGCCCGGTTAGCGCTGGCTCAACCAGCGCAGGTATCCCGGCTCCCGCAGCTCGCCGGCATGCCGGAAGTTGGCCAGACGTTCCTGGACAAGTGCCTCGGAGTCCTTGATGTGCCGGTAGAGCGCTTCGCTGGCCTGCTCGGCGCGCCGCAGCTGCATCGCTTCGAAGACCTGCCGATGCGCGGCGAAGAAAGGGTCGCCCGGCGGCAGTTCGATCTCGCCCCCCAGCAGGTGCTTGCTGATCAGCAGGATCGGCCGCGTGCGCTGAAGCATGATCAGGATCTCGGTATTGCCGCCCTGCTCCAGCGCTTCGTGGTGGAGGTCGTTCTCCAGCGCATCGAGCTGGCTGGCCTCGATTCTGGGATATCTGGCCTGGGCCTGATCCAGACGGTCCAGATAGCGCTGGATCGACTTGTCGGCGATGCGCTCGCAGGCGCGCGCGATCATGAACGGCTCCAGTTGGCGTCGCGCATCGTAGAGCTGATGCAGCCGGTCGTCGTCCAGCGGCACCACGTTCCAGCTGCTGTACTTGATCTTCTCGACCACGCCGAGAGACTGTAGCTGCAGTAGAATACGGTACGTGGTGGCGCGGCTGACGCCCAGCGACTTGGCCAGCTGCAGCTCGTTGAGCTCGAGTCGCCCCTTCATCGAGCAGAGCACGACGTCGTGCTCCACCCTCTCCGCCAGCGCGCGCCAGGAGTCCGTTCGCTTGACGGAGGCGCGGCCGCCCGCGGCCCGGAAATCGGCCGCCGTCAGCGATCGACGCACGACACTCCCCGGGGCCCTTCCCACCAGGAATCCCCGTCCTTCGAAACGGCTGATGGCGCCCTCGTCGTGCAGCCGCCCCAGCGTCTGGCGCACCGGCGAGCGGCTCATGCCGAAGATATCGGCGATGTTGCCCTCGAGCAGCACCAGGCCGGGCTCCAGATGCCCACTGGCCATGCTGCGCAGCAGGGCCTCGTACAGTTGATCCTTGAGCGTCTTGGTCATCGAACTGATTCCGCCACGTTTTCGGTGGACCTGAATCGGGACGTGCCACGATTCAGCGATAACGAGTATTGCATACAAAGACCGTCACCGACTGTCAGACCTAGGTCCTGCCTCGAGACGGGTCGGAGACATCGCTCTCGGATCGCGCCGGGGAGGAGGCGACGTTACTGGACCCAAAAAAACGCCGCCCACGAGGTGGGCGGCGTTCTTTCGACGCCAGCGGAGCATCGAGCTCGGCTGGCGGTGCGACGTTCGACGATCAGGCGTGAGAGCGGCGAACCGGTGCGTCGCCATCGGTGCGGCGACGCGGTGCACGCTCGGGCGCGCCCTGGTCTTCCGAGATCTCCAGCGAGCGTCCGCCGACCCGCGCGCGTGACATCTTGGCCAGAATCGAGGACGGCAGTCCGCTCGGCAGCTCGACCACGGAGAACGCGTTGCGGATATCGATGCGGCCGATACGACCACCTTCGATGCCGCCTTCGTTGGCCAGCGCACCGACCAGTTGACCCGGCTTGACGCCATCCTTGTGGCCGACGGAGACCCGATAGCGGGTCATGCCTTCGCGCGGCGCACTGTCGCGACGACGCGGGGCACCGCGCTCGCGGCTACCGCCATCGCGGCCACCGTCACGTCCGCTATCGCGACGCGAGGGAGAACTGGTGATGCGACCGATCGGCGCTTCGCCGGCACGCGCCAGCGTCGCCAGCGCCGCCGCCAGATCGATCGGATCGTGGCCTTCCTCGACCAGCTTCTCGATCAGCGCGCGCTGATGATCGCCACCGGCTTCGAGCATCTCGCGCAGACGCGCACTGAACTGCGTGTCGCGATGGGCGCGGATGGCGGTCTCGTCGGGCAGCGGCATCTCGGTCATGGCCTGGCCGGTGGCCTGCTCGACCCAGCGCACCTTGCGGGTTTCGCGACCGCCGGCAAAGGTGATGGCGACACCGTTGCGGCCCGCACGGCCGGTACGGCCGATACGGTGAATGTAGGCTTCGGAGTCCTGCGGCAGATCGTAGTTGATCACGTGGGTGATCCGCGGCACGTCCAGACCACGTGCGGCCACGTCGGTGGCGACCAGCACGTCGACCTTGCCACGCTTGAGGCGGGTCACGGTGCGCTCGCGCAGGCTCTGGTCGAGGTCGCCGGACAGGCCGGCGGCGTTGACGCCACGCGCGGTGAGCTGCTCGACCAGCGTGGTACAGGCGGCACGGGTGCGCACGAACACGATGGCGGCATCGACCGTCTCGACTTCGAAGATACGCGCCAGGGCTTCCAGCTTGCTGGGGCCTTCGACGCGCACGACGCGCTGTTCGATGTTCTCGCCGGTGCTGACCTTGGACTCGATGGCGACCTTGACCGGATCGACCAGGTAACGGTTGACGATGCGCTCGATCTCGCTCGGCAGCGTCGCCGAGAAGAAGACCCGCTGGGCATCCTTGGGTGTGTCAGACACCACGCGCTTGACGTCATCGATGAAGCCCATGCGCAGCATTTCGTCGGCTTCGTCGAGCACCAGCGCCGACAAGCCGTCGAGCTTGAGGCTGCCACGGTCCAGGTGATCGATGATTCGACCCGGTGTACCCACGACGACCTGAGCGCCACGCTTCAACGCCGACAGCTGTTCGCGATAGTCCTGTCCGCCACACAGCGTGGCGATTTCCAGCCCTTTCAGGTTCTGTCCGTACTTGGAGAACGAGACGGCAACCTGCTGCGCCAGCTCACGGGTCGGTGCCAGCACCAGCACTTGCGGTTCGCGCCGGCCGAGATCGAGACGGCTCAGCAGTGGCAGCGCGAACGCTGCGGTCTTGCCGGTGCCGGTCTGTGCCTGGCCCAGCATGTCGCGGCCTTCCAGCAGCGCAGGAATCGTCTGCGTCTGGATCGGCGAAGGAATTTCGTAGCCCAGCGTTTCGAGGGCGGTCAGTACTTCCGGCAATAGAGCCAGATCGCCAAAGCTAGGCGAAGCAGTAACAGTCGAGGTCATTTCACACCTTGGAGTGGCCGGTAGGCACCGGCGAAAATGTCATGGCATTGGTGGCGTGATTACCACTGAATGCCGGTCGCACCAGGCATTGCGCTTGTCGCCAGCGGATTCGAAAGCGACAGCGTATGTGGCGACCTTGATGCGCCCGGTTGCGTGATACGTCAACCGATCTAGGCGCTCCATCGTTGCATCCGGACGCGAAAAACGGCGAAGCCGTGCGTCATGTACGAGATACGTCCGGTGCTGGGCATCGACTCACGGGTCGATAGCGTCGATTACAGACATATCGGCAGGATGGTGGGGTCAACACATGCGAGGAGGCGCTACTATACCATCGGCGTAGATGTTTCACCACCCGAACGTAAAAATCCTACCGGAATTCCCTTCAGGCAGAGGTTGCGCCGGGTGAAGCCTGGCGGCGAACGCCGTAGACTGCGCGCCATGTCCCTCCTCAGCCAGCCGAGCGTCACTGCCATGCCGACGACACCCAAGCCCACATTGTGGATCGACGCCGACGCCTGCCCCCGCGTTGCCCGCGACATCATCATTCGCGCCGCAGAGCGCACCCAGACCCGGACCTGGATGGTGGCCAATCACGCGCTGCCGTTGCCGCCGTCGCCGTGGGTCAAGTCGCGCACCGTGGCACATGGCTTCGATGCCGCGGACGACGCGATCGTCGACGCCGTCACGAGCGGCGATCTCGTCATCACCAGCGATCTCCCTCTCGCACAGGAGGTCATCGAGCGGGGTGCGATGGTCATGACCACGCGCGGCGAGAACCTGACCCTCGACAACATCAGGTCGCGCGTGCAGATGCGCGACTTCATGGAGACGCTGCGCGCCAGCGGAGAACACACCCAGGGGCCCAACGCCTACACCGATGGCGATCGCCGGACGTTCGCCAACGCGCTGGATCGCTGGCTGCAGCGCCATGCTCGCGTCTAGCGGGCTCGCTACCGAAGACGACTCGACTGCTACCCGGTCCGGGCTACGACCGCCGTCACTCGCCGCCGCGAATCCCGCGCCCCGTCAGCCGGTCGCGGTCATGCGGCGCATCCAGCGCCAGCGTCGGCCCGACGGGTACGATGCGGGTCGGATTGATCGTCGGATGGCTGTAGTAGTAGTGGCGCTTGATATGGTCGAAGTCCACCGTCTCCCGGATACCCGGCCACTGGTAGAGTTCCCGCAGGTAATTCGACAGATTCGGGAAATCCGCGATGCGCTGCCGGTTGCACTTGAAGTGGCCATGGTAGACCGCATCGAAGCGTACCAGCGTGGTGAACAGCCGGATATCGGCCTCGGTCAGCCACTCGCCCGCCAGGTAACGCTGTCCGTCGAGACGCGCCTCCAATCGATCGAGGCAGTCGAACAGCGCAGCGAAGTGCTTTTCGTAGACGGCCTGCTCGGTTGCGAAGCCAGCCTTGTAGACGCCGTTGTTGACGTGGTCGTAGACATCGGCGTTGACGGCGTCGATGACATCGCGCAGGTCGTCGGGATAGAAATCGAGGCGGCTGCCGGTCAGTTCGTCGAACGCCGTGTTCAGCATCCGCACGATCTCCGCGGACTCGTTGTTGACGATGCGCCGCTCGCGCCGGTCCCACAACGCCGGGACCGTCACCCGCCCCGTGTAGTTCGGGTCCGTCAGGGTATAGAGCTGGTGATGGTAGTCGACATGGTTGAGGCTGTCGCCGCTGGAACCTTCGTCGACTCGATAGGACCAACCCTGATCCAGCATCAATGGACTGGTGTGAGAAACGCCCACCAGCGCCTCCAGCCCCTTGAGCTTGCGCATGATCAGTGCGCGATGTGCCCACGGACACGCCAGCGACACGTAGAGATGGTAGCGCCCGGCCTCCGCCGCCAGCCCCCGTTGGCCATTCGGCCCCAGCGCGCCGGTCGGCGTGATCCAGTCGCGCAGCTTGGCGGACTCGCGAACGAACTCCCCGCCATGGCTCTCGGTGTCGTACCATCGATCCTGCCATTTCCCGTCGACCAGCAATCCCATGACGCTCTCCTGTTCATTCGATGTGGTGTGGCGCCCGACCCGTCACGCCCCCGACGACGAGTGCGGAATGGCGTCAGGTGCCGCTTGGCCACTTGCCGATGCCAGCATAGATCCCGGCGGCCGAAGGTCGAGCGCAATAACTCGGCTCATTCGTTCGGCTGCGTCGATGAGTCGGGCATCGCCGGCAACGTCTCGCGCGGACACGTGGAGGCCACGCTCGCCATCAGCTCATCGGCCAGCGCACGCGTGGCCGGGCCGGCGCCATCGACATCTCTGTAGATCATCTGAAGCGACGCCTTGCGTACGCCGCCCGCACGCAGCGGCAGCGCCTTCAGCCGGCCCTGCTGCAACGCCCTATGGATACGTGGCTCGGGCACCCAGGCAAAACCCAGCCCGCGCTCCAGCATGTCGATGGTGGTGGACAGATGGCCCAGCGTCCATCGCTGCTCGGCCTTCAACCAGCCGGCATCGAGTCGATGGCGGACCGCGGAGTCCCGCGTCACCAACTGCCGATACCGCTCCAGATCCCGCAGATCCAGTTCGCGCTGCAACCGGTGCAGTGGATGCCGGGGGTGGGCGACCGCGATGAAAGCCACGTCGACGACCGGCTGCCCCAGGAAACCCTGAGCGTCGATACCCGAGATGACGAGATCGGCCCGCCCCTCGTACAACATCTCTACAGCACCATTGAGCACGGTCTCGTGCAGCTGGACACGCACGTGCGGAAAAGCTTCCGAGAACCGGGTCAACGCCTCCGCGAGGGCATCCGTCGGAAATATCTGATCCACAGCCAGGGAGACTTCCGCCTCCAGACCACCCGCAAGACGTTCGGCGACGTCTTCCAGCGAGGCAGCGTTCTCGATCAATTGACGCGCCCGCCTCAGCAGAAGCCCGCCGGCTTCGGTGAGAACCACTTGTCGGCCCTTGGGCTCGAACAGCACCACGCCCAGTTGCTCTTCGATCTTGTGAATCGCATGGTTGAGCGTCGAGGGGCTCCGGTGAACGACATCCGCCGCCTTGGCAAACCCACCGTTATCGGCTACCGCCGCCAGCATCTGCCACTGTAGCAACGTCACTTTAGGCACGACTTTCTCTCCATGGGCTCACGCATCCGATGTCAGGGAACTCGTCCCTGCGCTCGAGCTCTCTACATTTCCACATTCTGCCATCCGCGTCAGAAATCGGCGTTTCTCCTCCGACTTTGGCCGCGCCAAGCCATCTTGGGAATAGACGCCGTCGACGCAATCTCATTGATCAATAAAAGCCGTACAAAAGCTTTACGATGCAATATTTTCCCATAAAACAAGACTTTTAAGGGCACCATATCGGTGCAACGATATGCACCATCAGATTACACCCGCTTACGCCGGGTGTTTCGACGCAGCCCGTCGGGCCTCCCCCGCGCCGTTGCCCCATCATCCGCATGACGGGGCCTGGAGTACTGTAATTAAATACAGACTAGGCAATTAATACTGCCTTGGGGTATTGTTCCCCGGCCTTTATTTAAATTTGTCATCCTTTTTTACCCAGGCCTTCACCTTCATGTTGCGAATATTCCATTCGCTGCCCCGCACGCACAAAGTATTATTGCTACCGGTCGCCACCATGGTCACCGTGCTGGGTACGCAAAAGATCATTGGTGTTTTCGGCGATTCCGAAGACGCACAAAAGCAGATTCCCCTGGCGACGACGACCACGATTTCTCAGTCGATCGTCAATTCAGCGACGCCAAAAGAGACGGACTCCACTGCCTTCTCCCTCGGTGAT
>NZ_CEXLVS010000107.1:0-13518 GCF_982684285.1 Salinicola sp.
GTTTGAGCCTCGCCGAGGCGTACCACGCAGCTCAAAGCTTCATGGTGCACGTCGGCGCCATTCCGACGCGTGTTGACGAGCCTGTCGACGGGATCGTTCCAGATGCCCGACATCTTCGGTGGTTCCGGCAGCGACGAGGCCGTGGTGAAGCGCCAGATTCCCTTTCCGGCCGACGAGTACGCGAAGCTGGAGAAGAGCGGGACTTCCGCCGTGCAGGGGCGTTTGACCTATGAGACGTCCGATGGTCGGACGTTGATCGGCGCCGGCGAGACGGTGTCGGTAGCGCCTGCGACCCGCTATGCGGCCGAAGCTGCCGACGTGGCACTCTCGGGTCGCAAGATCGAACCGGCGGACCCGCGGGCCCGAGAGTACACGCACTACGCCAAGACCGACGACAACGGCTATTTCGTCGTGCGTGGCATCCCCTCCGGCGTCTTTTATGTCGCTGGCAGCGTGCTGCTCCCCGGCGGCGATTCGCGCAGCCCGATCATCATCAGGCAGGTCGAACTCGGGAAAGGGCAGACACGCGACGTGGACCTGAGCCGCTAGATCGTGAATTTCCACATGAATTCTAATTAATGGATTCGCCGGTTCACGATACTTGGTTACAAAGGGAACAATTCGGGTATGATGCTGTTTGATTCGCCATCTGCTTTATTTAAGCGTAGCGTCAGTTATCGTATCGCAGAACACCAACGCAGTTACGGTGCGTGATATTCGTTAGACTTAACGAGTCATTGGACGCCGTCGATTGCCGAATAATAAATGAAGACCGTGGTATGCAGGGTTTCGAGGCCAACTCAAAGGGATGGATGACAGCTTGGACAGCACTGCACATCAAGATCGCGTATTGATCATCGAAGACGACGAGCGTCTGGCACATCTGACGCGTGAGTATCTGGAGGCGAACGGGTTCCAGGTCGGGCTGGAGCACGATGGCGCGCATGGCGTGGAGCGCATCGTCGAGGAGCAGCCGGACATGGTGATCCTCGATCTGATGTTGCCCGGCGAGGATGGCCTGTCCATCTGCCGGCGGGCGCGTCCGCACTATGCCGGCCCCATCCTGATGCTGACGGCACGCACCGACGACATGGATCAGGTCCTGGGCCTGGAGATGGGGGCCGACGACTACGTCCCCAAGCCGGTTCAGCCCAGGGTCCTGCTGGCGCGCATGAGGGCGTTGATGCGCCGCGCCGACAGCCTGGTCTCTTCCAGTGGGGCGACGCGCCTGACCTTCGACAATCTGGTCATCGACAGCGCCACTCGCGAAGCCTGGCTGGAGGAGGAGCGGGTCGATCTCACCAGCGCCGAGTTCGATCTGCTCTGGCTGCTGGCCGACAATGCCGGCCGCGTGCTGACTCGCGAAGAGATTTTTTCCCAGCTGCGCGGCATCAAATACGATGGACAGGATCGCTCCATCGACGTGCGGGTCTCGCGTATTCGTCCCAAGATCGGTGACGACCCCAATCACCCCCACCGCATCAAGACCGTGCGGAGCAAAGGGTATCTGTTCGTGAGAGATAGCTGAAGCGGACCGGCAGCGGTCTCCGCTCGAGTTTCCCCGCGCCGTGATCCCGGCCGGTTCCCGGGCTATCGCGATCGGCACTGTCGCGCCTCGGCTTGCCACGCCCCGCGGGGGCGAGAGGCCGACCGTCGGGGCGCCTGCTGAGCGCGGGGCCCCGGGTGCCGTGCGGCGGGCATCGATCGCCTCCTGCAGAAAGCTCCCGTCTCCCCCGAGGGGCGGGCGACACTAGCCTTTCTGGCCATCCACGAAGCCGATTGCCGCGCGAGATTCAACATGCGTCGTTCCTTTACCGACAGCACTTTCTTTCGGTTCTACGTGTCGTTGCTGGCGGCACTGGTCATCACCTTCGCGCTGGTTCTGTTCGGCTTCCTGATGGTCGACAAGGTGCGCCAGGAGCACTATCGGGAAAATCTCGTCAGCGGCCCACTGGCGCTGCTTTCCGACCTCGTCTCCCGCCAACCGCTGTCGCAGCGGGACGACTGGCTGGCATCGATGGCATCGACGCTGGGCATGCCGTTGGGGCTGTTCAAGCTCGAGGACCTCTCGCTCAACTACTTCGAGCGGGCTCGCCTGCGCGAGAACCGCCCCGTCATCGAGTCGACCGACAAAGGCTGGCGCTCGCTCTATCAGTTGCCGCACTCCAAGTGGGTACTGGCGGCACGCATCAACAGTCTCAACGAGATGCAGCTTCGCGGCATCACCGAGGTGTTGCGGAGTTGGCTGAGCGGCGAGACGGAGGAGATCCAGGCTCGACGCTTCGAGCGGGTCAAACGGCAGTTCCACGTGCCGCTCGGTCTCTATACCGAGCCACCGACGGATGTCGACCCCATCCAGGCGACGCGACTCGACGCCGGCGAGGTCGTGGTGCGTCTCGAGACTGGGCTCAGCGCGCTCTATATTCACGCCAGGGTCGGGCCGGATCGGTGGTTGCGAATCGGTCCACTGCCCAGTTTCGAATCGATGCCGCTGTCGCTGGCGCTGGCGCTGCTGATCATGGTGCTCTCGACCCTGGCCGGGGCCATCTATCTCATCGTATGGGGCGTCGAAGGGCGCGTGGGCAGGCTGGAGCGTGCCGCGACGCGGATTGCCGCCGGGCATCTCAACTCGCGGGTACGGGTCGACAGCAACGATTTCGTCGGCCGTCTGGGCATGGCGCTCAACGGCATGGCCGCGCAGGTGCAGTCGCTGCTGCGCAGCCAGCAGGAGATGATTCGCGCCGTCTCCCACGAGTTGCGTACGCCGGTGGCGCGCATTCGCTTCGCGGTCCAGATGCTCGAGGATCTCAGCAAGGATGAGAGCGCCCAGCGCCAGCTGGCGGGGATCGACGAGGACATTTCCGAACTCGATCGATTGATCGACGAAATCCTCACCTACGCCAAGCTCGACAGCGAGAACGCACAGGGCGTCACGCTCAAGACGGAGAGCATGGAGTGCCGTGCGGTCGCCTGGCGAGTGCTGGACACGCTGAGCCCGCTGCATCCGCATCTCGAGCTCGGCGTCGCCGATGGCGAGGAGCTAGAGGTGGAAGCGGAACCGCGCTATCTGCAGCGCGCGGTGCAGAACCTGGTCGCCAATGCCTGCCGTCATGCCGAGAGTCGGGTCATGGTGACGGTCCACCGCGAGCCGAGAGCCGTCCGGATCGATGTCGAGGACGATGGTCCTGGCGTGCCGGAAGAGAAGCGTATCGCCATCTTCAAGCCATTCGCCCGACTGGACGACAGCCGAACGCGGCGCTCCGGCGGGTACGGACTGGGGCTCTCCATCGTGCAGAAGATCATGGCCTGGCACGGGGGGAACGTCGTGGTGGACCGCAGCGCCAGCCTGGGGGGCGCCCGGTTCAGCCTGCTGCTGCCGCTCCATGGGAGAGAGGCGATTCACCCGCTGAACTTCGACGAGGATTCGACCTGAGTACGACGACACGCCTTCCCATCCCGTGTCGCGCTGCTTCGTTCAGGCGGGTTCCGTCGAACCCGCCGGCTTGATGCCGCTGAGTACCGCAAACGACGTATCTCTTGCGGTGCGAATGAAGTCCTCCATCCACGGTAGCGACAGATTGTCCTCCCGGACCGCCGCGTATAGCGTGCTCCACACGCCGTCCTTGCCCAGTGGCAGCGCCTTGACGTAATCGCGCTCCAGATACTCTGTCAGCGCCCAGTTGGGCAGGGCGCACACCCCCCGCCCGCTGGCCACCAGCTGCATCATCATCACCGTGAGCTCCGCGCTGCGAATCTCCCTGGGCCGTGCGCCGACCGGGTCGAGAAACTGGGTGAAGACATCCAGCCGGGAATGGTCCACCGGATAGACGATGAGCGTTTCCTCGGCCAGATCCGCAGGCTCGACCCAGCTTCGGGTCGCCAGGGAGTGCTGTTTGGCCACGGCCAGCAGGCCCTCGTAGCGAAACAGCGGAGCATAGTGCACCCCCGGCAGCGGCTCCGGATTGTCGGTGATCACCAGGTCGAGGGCTTCGCGGGTCAGCCCGGGCAGCAGGTCGAAATTCTGGCCGCTGGGGATGTCGACCTCGACTTCCGGCCAGTGATTGCGGAAGTGATCGACGGTCGGCATCAGCCACTGGAAGCAGCTATGGCACTCGATCGCCATGTGCAGGCGTCCCTGTTCATGACCCGCCAGCCGGGCCAGGTCCCGCTCCGCCAGTCGCAACTGAGGCAGTACCTGTTCGGCCAGTGTCAGCAGGCGCTCCCCGGCCCGCGTGAACGACACCGGGCGCGTCTTGCGCGTGAACAGCGGCATGCCGAGACGCGACTCCAGATCCTTGATCTGGTGGGAAAGCGCCGATTGGGTCAGGTGGACGCGCTCCGCCGCTTCGACCAGGGAACCGGTATCGCGCAGGGCGATCAGCGTGCGGAGGTGGCGGAGTTCGAGCATGCTATGAATTTTGCTCACGTTGAGGATTAGATAAACGCGTTTGATTCAGGGTGCGCTGCCGGGGACACTGCCCGCCAAGCCATGATCTCCCTCATTCTAACCGCTAACTCCGAGAGACCCTACACATGACCACCCTGGTGCATACCCTGGGCTACCCGAGAATCGGTGCTCATCGAGAACTGAAGAAAGCCGTCGAAGCCTACTGGAAAGGTGAACTCGATCGCGATGGACTCGAACGGGAGGGGGCGCGCCTGCGCAGGGCGCACTGGCAGGACCAGATCGACGCGGGTCTGGACTTCGTGACGGTGGGCGACTTTGCCTTCTACGATCAGGTGCTCAACGCTTCCCTGCTGATCGGCGCCGTTCCGCCACGCTTCGGTGGCATCGACGGTGAGGTCGATCTCGACACCAGTTTCCGGATGGCGCGTGGACGCGCGCCCAGTGGCGAGCCGGCGGCGGCGTGCGAGATGACCAAGTATTTCGATACCAACTACCACTACCTCGTGCCGGAGCTATACCGGGGGCAGACGTTCCGTATCGCCAGCGAGCGGCTGTTCGAGGAGGTCGCCGAAGCCAGGGCCGAAGGGCATCCCGTCAAGGTGGCGCTGACGGGGCCCGTCACCTGGCTGTGGTTATCCAAGGCCAAGAGCGACGGGCTCGAGCGTCTCTCGCTGCTCGACGATCTCGTCGCCACCTACGACGAGATCCTGGGTCGCCTGGCAAGCGCGGGGGTCGAATGGGTGCAACTCGACGAGCCGGCGCTGGTTCAGGACTTGCCGGGCGAGTGGCAGGGCGCTTTCGAGTCGGCTTACCACAAGCTGCAGTCGACCCCGGTCAAGCTGCTGGTGGCAACCTACTTCGGTGGTCTCGGCGACAATCTGGGGTTGGCCGTTTCACTACCGGTCGAGGGGCTGCACGTGGATGTGGTGCGGGCGCCGCAGCAACTGAACGCGGTGCTCGACCGGCTACCGCCCTACAAGGTGCTCTCCGTGGGCGCCATCGACGGCCGCAACATCTGGCGTGCCGATCTGGCCCGACTTGCCGGCGAGCTCGAGGATGCCAAGGCACGCCTGGGCGACCGCCTGTGGCTGGCGCCAAGCTGCTCGCTGCTCCATGTCCCCGTCGATCTGGACAACGAAACCAGGCTCGATCCCGAACTGAAGAGCTGGCTGGCGTTCGCGCGGCAGAAGCTCGGCGAGGTGGTGACGCTTGCCCACGTGCTCGACGGTACCGAAACGGAAACGGATCACCAGCGCGTCGAGGACGCCAGCCGGGCCCTGTCGGCGCGCCGGGAGTCGCGGCGTATCCACAAGTCCCGGGTCGCCAAGCGTCTGGCCAGGGTGGGCGCCGCGGACACGCGCCGTGCCAACGTCTACCCGATACGTGCCACCGCCCAGCGAGAGCGCCTCGCCCTGCCGCTGTTCCCGACGACGACGATCGGCTCCTTCCCGCAGACGCAGGAGATCCGTGCGGCACGCCGTGACTTCAAGAAGGGCATCCTCGACGTGGCCGACTACGAAGCCCGCATGCGAGAGGAGATCGCGCTGGTCGTCGAGCACCAGGCGCAGTTGGGGCTCGATGTGCCGGTGCACGGCGAGGCCGAGCGTAACGACATGGTCGAGTACTTCGGCGAGCAGCTCGACGGCTTTGCCTTTACCCAGAACGGCTGGGTGCAGAGCTACGGCTCACGCTGCGTCAAGCCGCCGGTGATCTTCGGCGACGTGGAGCGGCCGGAGGCGATGACGGTGAGCTGGAGCGAATATGCCCAGTCGCTCACCGACAAGCCGATGAAGGGCATGTTGACCGGTCCGGTCACCATTCTGCAGTGGTCGTTCGTGCGCGACGATCAGCCGCGCGCCAAGACCTGCCGTCAGATCGCGCTGGCGCTGCGCGACGAGGTCGCCGATCTCGAGGGGGCGGGTATCGCGATCATCCAGATCGACGAGCCGGCACTGCGGGAGGGGCTGCCGCTGCGCCAGGCCGAGTGGCAGGCGTATCTCGACTGGGCGGTGGAGTGCTTCCAGTTGAGCGCTGCCGTGGCCGCCGACGAGACCCAGATCCACACCCACATGTGCTACGCCGAGTTCAACGACATCATTGGCGCCATCGCGGCCATGGATGCCGATGTCATCACCATCGAGACCTCGCGCTCCGACATGGAGTTGCTGGATGCGTTCCAGCACTTCGACTACCCCAACGAGATCGGACCCGGGGTCTACGACATTCACTCGCCGAACATCCCCGAGCGCGCCTGGATGGTCGATCTGATGGCCAAGGCAGCGGAGAAGATTCCGCCCGAGCGACTCTGGGTCAATCCGGACTGCGGCCTCAAGACGCGCGGTTGGGCCGAGGTGGAACCGGCGCTGGCCAACATGGTCGAGGCGGCCCGGGAGCTGAGGCAGCGCTACGCCTGAGGCGAGTGTCGAGGGATGAACGGGTTCATGGTCTGGCCCGCCGGCACGCCTGGCATGTTAGGCTGGACGTTGCGCCGCGAGACGATCTCGCGGCGCTTTTTTTATGACGGCTATCCGAGGGTGTTTACAAAACAGGCGAATGAAGACAAGGCAAGGCGAAATTGGACGAGAAAGCGGAATTTACAGGGCGTAGATGAGTATTTGACTCGCACCGCTCGCCCTTCGGGCCGTCCAGCGGACGTTCTGAACTGAAGTTCGGTGAGGTCAATTTCAACGCCGCATTGTCGAGTGCAGCCCTTTGGTAAACACTCTCTTCGTGTCCAGACACCTCTCGGGAACCTTGCTCATGTCCAACGCGCTCCAGGCTGGCAAAGACCGCCGCGCCTTCCTCGGTCGTTATCGCTCATCGCTCCGCTGGCTGGCGTTGCCGGCCGCTTCGCTTCTGCTGACGGCGTGTGCCGGCGGCGGGCAGCACCAGGAGATGAAGCCCACCGCGCCCTCGGCGGGCCTGGCTGCGCTCAAGTCGCCGCTGATGCCGAGTGCCTTCTTCGCCGATGGCGGCGAGACGTTCACCGCCTGGCGCTGCACGCCGTCCCAGGATCTGGTCACCACCACGCCCGACGACAGCCGACTGCGATTGTGGACCGCCCTGGGCGAGACGGAACTGCCGAGCGCCGTGGTGGGCTCCGGCTCCCGCTACGAACTCGGCGGGGTCTCGTTCTGGCGTCAGGGGCGCGATGCCCGTGTCGAGAGCGACAACGGCCGGCTGGTCTGCACGCTGGCCAGCGAGCGCCAGACGACGACCCGCAAAGCGCATCCGGACACCATCTTCTACGCCAGCGGCAACGAGCCCGGCTGGAACGTCTCCCTCGACCGCAACAGCCATTCGCTGACGCTGGTATCCGATTACGGCCAGGCCACCGATACGTTCGATTATCGTGTCGCCTCGGTGAAGAACGGCGGCGATGCGCGCATGATCCTGGTCAGCGACAGCGGCCGGTATCCCATGGAGCTCGATCTGCGCGCCGGCGCCTGTTTCGATGACATGAGCGGCCAGCCATGGCCGGTCAGGGTGACACTACGTTACGGGGAGCGTGAGTTCCAGGGGTGCGGGCAGGGTGTCGAGGCCAGCCGCTGAGCGACCAGGGTCATGCGGCGGTAACGAACGAAATTATCGAACGCTCAATGCTATTTTTAGCGATTTTCATTTCATGGAGTGCAATGAATAATCCCAGCAACGCTTGCCGGTCATCGACGGCATCTTGGTTGGGTATGACTTCAGCATTGGAGACGGCTTCATGACACGACGTGTTCTTCTCATCACCAGTTCCATCTTCGGCGAGGGTGGCCAGTCCCGGGCGCTGGCGGAATCGTTCAAGGCTGCCTTGCAGGGGCGTGACGTCGAGTTGCTGTCCGAGATCGATGCCTGCGATCTCCTGGTGCTGGCGGTGCCGCTCTACAACCTGGGCATTCCGAGCCAGCTCAAGTCATGGTTCGACCGCATCCTGCGCGCCGGCAGGACCTTCCAGTACACTGCCAATGGCCCGGTAGGCCTGCTGGAGGGCAAGTCGGGGCTGATTCTGGCGGCTCGCGGTGGCATGTACGCCGGCACCGAGATGGACTCGCAGACGCCCCACCTCAGGCACATGCTGGCCCTGATCGGCATCAAGGACGTCGACGCCATCTACGCCGAGGGCCTGAACATGGGCGACGAGCGCAAGCAGCAGTCGCTGACCGAAGCCAGGCAGGCGATCGGCCACTACGTCGACTCGCATTTCTGATCGTCGGATCGCGCTCCAGCGTCGACCAGAACCGCCCGCCATCGATGGACGATAGCGGGCGGTTCTCGTTTCACTCGGGGGCGGTGATCGGCTCCACCCGCGGCGAGGTGATTCGCGCCAGCAGACGTTGCATGACGGCCCGCTCCGGCCGGCCCGAACTCGAGCGCTCGCTGGCCATGGGCCGCCACTTGCCGTCATCACCGCGTTCGGCAATCGAGAAGGTGAAGGGGTGGGTTCCCGGCACGCCCAGGCGAATATCGGTGGCCAGCAGTCTCTCCCTTCCCGCCTCCCGGCGGATGTCGTAACGCAGGAACGGGCCGCTGAACCAGGCCAGGCGCCGGCCATCCCGTGTCCGCTGTGCGGCCTCTTGCCATTCGTCGCCCAGTGGCCAGGGTGCCAGCGTCGGCGGGCTGTCGCCGTCCAGCAGGCTGACCCAGCCTTCGTAGGCCGCACCGTCATGAATGACGGTGACGCGCCACAGCAGGGTGGTGAGGGGGGCCGGTTGAACCAGGATGGGGTCGTCGCTCATGCCCCGCTGGGCCAGGAAGGGCGCGAGCCGTTGCTCGACGAACGCCTGGGCACCCAGGCTGAAACCGATGTAAAGACACGAGACTCCCAGTAGCGCGGCCAGGAGCCGACGGGCAGCGGGGCGTATGGCGAAGACGATCACCCCGGTCAGCAGGGGCAGCGTGTAGAGCGGGTCGATGATGAACAGCGTATGCCAGCTGACCGGCCGCAGCGGGATCGGCCACAGCAACTGGGTGCCATAGGTCGTGAAGGCATCGAGTAACGGGTGGGTCGCCAGGCAGAGGGTGAACAGCCACCACCAGTGCCAGAATGAGGCGAGATCGCGCGTGCGTGACCATCGCGCGGCGAGCCCGGCGCAAAGCGTCGCGACACCGGTCAGCACGATCAGCGAGTGGCTGAAGCCGCGATGGCGGGTGTAGTCGGCAACGGCGTCTCCGTAATCGATCAACACGTCGAGATCCGGCAGGGTCCCGAGGGCGGCCCCGATCAACAGCGCGCGCCGGCCGAGTCGAGGCATGACCACACCGCCGATGGCGGCGCCCAGGCAGGCTTGGGTAACGGAGTCCATACGATCTCCTTGTCGGGGCGTTCGTGAGTGAAGGGGCTGCCGAACGTCGCAGTTTGTGCGAGGTTGGCTGCCACGTCGACTCGAACGTGGCGAGGGGGCGTCATTCACCGATCGGCGCTGGTGGTCTACCATTGGATGGTCCAACACACTGACGAATCAGGAACAAATTCATGGAATACCTGCATACGATGGTTCGCGTCGCCGATCTCGACGCGTCACTGCATTTCTACTGCGACTTGCTGGGCCTGCAGGAAGTATCACGCAAGGAGAGCGAGAAGGGGCGTTTTACGCTGGTCTTCCTGGCCACGCCCAACGACACGCCGCGCGCCAAGACCGAGCAATCGCCGATGGTCGAACTGACCTACAACTGGGATCCGGAAACCTACACCGGCGGTCGCAATTTCGGCCATCTGGCCTATCGGGTCGATGATATCTACGCACTCTGCGAGAAGCTGCAGGCGGGTGGCGTGACCATCAACCGGCCGCCACGAGACGGGCACATGGCGTTCGTTCGCTCCCCCGACGGCATTTCGATCGAACTGCTCCAGAAAGGCGAGGCGCAAGCCCCGAAGGAGCCCTGGGCTTCGATGGAAAACAGCGGCAGCTGGTGACGCCGTGAATCGCTCGACACGCATCTTCCTCGGCTGGCTGCTGCTGGTGGCGATCGCTGCCAGCAGCGGCATCCTGGCGCCGCCCGGCGAGTGGTACGCTGCGCTCGCCAAGCCGCCCCTGACGCCACCGGACTGGCTGTTTCCGGCGGCCTGGACGCTGCTCTACCTGATGATGGCGGTCGCGGCGACGAAAGTGACGTTGGCGGCACCGCCCGGTGCACGTCGTTCTGCCGTGGCGCCATTCGTCCTCCAGCTCGTCGCCAACGGCCTGTGGTCGTGGCTGTTCTTCGCCGCGCACTGGATGCTGATCGGGCTGCTGGACCTGCTGCTGCTGTGGGGGTTGATCGTGTGGACGATCGTGACGTTCTCCCGCCATTCACGCTTCGCCGCCGGCTTGTTGGTGCCCTACCTGGTATGGGTGAGCTTCGCCGCCTATCTCAACGCGGGGGTACTGGTACTCAACGCGCCATGGAACTGATATCGCGGCGATCCCCGGCAGCCACGGCTCCCCGTCGCAGCGGCCGGACGCTTCAGGAGCCATCATGAGCCAGGCAACACGATCGATACCCGCCGATATCGAACACGCCATGCGCCGCGAGGCAGCCGAGCTCGAGCGGCTGGATCGGGAGGTTTATCGCCAGTACGACCGCGATCCTCTGGCGCCAATCGTCGGCCTGGGGCCCAGGCAGGCGAGGCTGGCCGTCTTCGGGCGCGACCCCGGCAAGCGAGAGGTCGAGATGGGGCTGCCGTTCGTCGGTGCCGGTGGGCAGAAGGTCCGTGAGGCGCTCTACCGGCACCGGCATGGACGGCCGATGCCGGATTTCGACGCTTCGCTGGAGGTGGGGGAGGATCTTTACTGGATCAACACCGTCCCCTACAAGCCGCTGGGCAACAAGGCCTGGCCGATGGCGGTGAAGCGGCGGTTCCAGCCGCTGATAGCGGCACTGCTGACGCAGCAGTGGTCCGGCGAGCATGTCATCACGCTCGGACGGGAAGCCTTCCACTGGTTCGGGATCGGCCAGTCGCGCGAGATTCGCGATGGGCTGGAGGCCTTCTGGTCCCGGGAGGATCGCTTCACCGCGACCTGCGTCACGGAGCTGACGCTATCGACCGGCGAGTCCAGACGCTTCACCCTCGCGCCGCTTCCACACCCCTCGCCACTCAACCAGCGCTGGTTCAAGCGCTTCCCCGAGCTGCTGGACCGGCGCCTGTCGGCGCTGGGGGCCTGAACCGCTGCCTAGTCCGGGCGGGCCGCCATGCGTCCGCTTCCCAGGAACATGATCGCCAGGGCGCCGAACAGGAACATGCCCTGCAGTTCCAGCGTCCATCCCCCCTGGCTGTTGAGCGTCCACAGCTGCGAGGTGTGAACCAGGATCAGCGCCACGATCATGTTGACTGCCATCAGTAGCCCGCCAATGCGCGCTTGCCAGCCGACGATCGCCATCAGCGGCGCGACGATCTCGCCCACCAGGACCCCGTAGACGATGAAGGAGGGCAGCCCCATCCCCGATAGCTGGTGGGCGATGCCATTCAGACTGGTCGGATCCATCAGCTTGCTGACGCCGTGCAGCAGTATCAGGACGCCGACGCACAGACGCAGCAGAAGCTTGCCCAGATCATCGTTTTGCAGGAAGCGCATAAGGGGTTCCGTATTGTCCAAGGTTCCAGTGCCTTATCGGCGCGCATAGGCTAACAGACTTGCGCGAGATTCGTGGCGCGAGGATATTGGTATCGTTTTGTAAGCGTGGGACTACACAAGCCATGGCGATTCTGACAATGTCCCCGATCACCGAAAACGGTGATACTTGAATCGAGTCTCTGGTGAGAGGGAGTCTTGTCAGTCGGATCGATGTTTCCACTGGCGCCGGCCCGAGCAGAGTCCTCGTCAAAGGGTCCTACCCAAGCACAATAACGAGTCGCAAATGCGGAGCCAGTTCTTCTCTCTTTGGCGAAAATGCACCAAGGCACCCGACTCCCTCCCGGCGGAGCGTCGGCGCAGCTTCGAGATCATGGCCGAAATCTATCTGCTGGCGCTCTGCGTGCAGTTGATGCTCGCTCCCATGCTGTTTCTCGTTGGCCGTCCGATCCTCGGCTGGCTCAATCTGGTCTGTCTTGCAGGCTACGTGGTGGCGCTGTTTCTGCATCGCCGGCTGTTCGTGGCGACCGCGCTGGCGGTCAAGCTGAGCACTTTCCTGATGTTCGTCATCGTCGGTGTCGTCATCACCGCCAATCAGGCCAGTCTGGTCTACTTCCTGCTGTTTGCCGAAGTCGAAATGATGCTTGCCGACCTCAGGCGTCGCACCAAGGTCATCGCGACCGGCTGTCTCGTCGCGTTCTCTCTCGGTGTCCTCCATCTGCCCCCGTTGCCCGGCACCCCCCTGCGTACCTCCGGCGTCGATACGTTTCTTGCCGAACTGGGCCTGGGGCTGGTCTTCATCATGCTGTGCATCGTGATCCTGCGCATGCTGGCGATCACCGACCACCATGAGCATCGCTACCGACGCGATGCCATGCATGACTCGCTGACGCGGGTACTCAATCGACGCGCGATCTTCGAGCGGGCCTCCAACTACTGGAAGACCAACCGCGAATTTGCCGTGGCGCTGGTGGATGCCGACCGCTTCAAGGAGATCAACGACAACCACGGGCACTCGGCCGGCGATGCCGTACTTCGCCACCTGGCCGGCCTGCTGCGGGGGACGCTGCGCAGTGACGACAGCGTCGGCCGGGTCGGCGGAGAGGAGTTCCTGATATTGTTGCCCGATGCCGGCAAAAGCCAGGGCATCGAAGCCGCCATGCGCATTCGCGATCGATTGGCGCGTCACCCCTGCCGGCTCGACGGCACCGCATTGCCGGTGACGCTGTCGATGGGAATCGCCACCTCCGAGGAGGGGCTGCATCTGCGCGACCTGATCGAACTGGCCGATCGGCGACTCTATGCCGCCAAATCCGCCGGGCGCGATCAAGTGGTGGCCGAAGGACACGCCGATGCCGCGACATCACGCAATTCGCAGCGCCTCGCCCAGGGCGTCGAACGGGCGCTGGAGGCGGATCGCGTCTGACGGGAGTCGCGACCGGATGCTCTGCTTCGGGACGCGCCGCCGGATGCCGTCAGCGCGGGTCAGCGGTTCAGTGTCAGTCGCGACAGCCCGCGCTGGACCAGCGTCGCCACGGTGGTCGCCACCGGTGTGCACAGAACCCACGGCAG
>NZ_CEXLVS010000108.1:0-11625 GCF_982684285.1 Salinicola sp.
GCGCTTCGGCCCCGAGGGACGTAATCTGCATCGCGCCCGGCAACTGCTGGCCCGGGGCTGGCGCAAGCGGCAGGATCCGCACGGGCTACTGCTTTCCACGGCCCGGAGCTATCTTTTCAACAGCGTACTGTCGGCGCGTGTCGCCGATGGTACTTGGTGCGTGCCGCAGCCCGGCGACGTTCTCAACCTGGAAGGGACCGCGAGCCGCTTCGCTGCGACGGAGATCGACGACTCGCTGCTCGCGAGGGCGGAAGCCGGCGACCTGCACCCTACAGGTCCTCTCTGGGGGCGAGGGCGGCTGGAGAGCTCGGGCGAGGTGGCCGAGCGGGAAACCCGCATCGCCGCCGGCTGCCCCGACCTGGCCGACGGGCTGGTGCAGGCGGGAGCGAGCCATGAGCGGCGACCGCTGCGGTTGCGGCTCAAGGAGCCCGAGTGGCGGACGGAAGGCGACGCCGCCTGGCTCTCTTTCTCGCTGCCACGAGGCGCCTTCGCCACGTCGGTGCTCAGAGAGCTGTTCCGGCATCCGACCCTGGTCTGACCCCGCCGGCCAGACGCTCGAGGAGGAAGGAGAAGAGATGCGCAGACTATTGCTATCCAACGACGATGGCGTGCACGCCCCGGGACTGAGGGCGCTCGCGCTGGCACTGGAGGGGCACTCGCGACTGAGGGTCGTGGCGCCCGATCGTGACATGAGCGGTGCCAGCAATTCGCTGACGCTGACACGGCCGCTGGCGTTGACCCCCATGGACTCCGGGTTCTATAGCGTCGACGGTACGCCCGCGGACTGCGTCTATCTCGGCGTCAACGGCGTGTGGGAAGAGAAGCCCGACCTGGTGATCTCCGGGATCAACCACGGCGGCAACCTGGGCGACGACGTGCTCTACTCCGGTACCGTTGCTGCGGCCATGGAGGGGCGCAACCTGGGGATGGCCGCGATCGCGATCTCGCTCTGCGGGCAGCGCCATTTCGAGACCGCCGGGCGCGTGGCGGCCAGCCTCGTCGGCGCGGCGGAGAATCTCTCGCTGCCGCCGCGCAGCCTGCTCAACGTCAACGTGCCGGACCTGCCGTGGAGCGAGATCCGGGGTTTCCGCGTGACTCGGCTGGGGTACCGTGGCCCGGCCTCCCAGCCGATTCACGTCAAGGATCCACGCGGGCGCGATCGCTACTGGATTGCCGCGGTGTCCGAAAACGCCGACGATGGCCCGGATACCGACTTCGCGGCGATCGAGGCGGGCTTCGTCTCGATCACGCCGCTGCAAACCGATTTGACCCGTCACGAGACGCTGAACGATGTACAGGGCTGGCTTGATGGATTGTCACACGCCTGAGGAACTCAGTGGTGTCGGCATGACATCGCAACGAACTCGCAATCGCATGGTCAAACGTCTGTCGACCG
Source organism: Salinicola sp. (assembly GCF_982684285.1). Classification (NCBI taxonomy): domain Bacteria; kingdom Pseudomonadati; phylum Pseudomonadota; class Gammaproteobacteria; order Oceanospirillales; family Halomonadaceae; genus Salinicola; species Salinicola sp. The sequence goes on from NZ_CEXLVS010000108.1 coordinate 1,397, forward strand.
GCGGGATCCGCCACGCGGGGGTGCTGGAGGTGATGGCAGCGGAGCCACGCCACCTGTTCCTCGACGAGGCGCTGGCGCACCGTGCCTACGAGGATACGTCGTTGCCGTTGGGGCTGGGGCAGACGCTGTCCCAGCCCTGGATCGTCGCCCGGATGAGTGAGCTGGTGGCGCTGGCCGAACCGCAGCGAGTGCTGGAGATCGGTACGGGTTCCGGTTACCAGACCTTGATTCTGTCGCGCCTGGTCAAGAGCGTCTGGAGCGTCGAACGTATCGCCGCGTTGCAGTCCCGCGCCCGCCAGCGGCTGACGCGGCTGGGCGCGCACAACGTCAACCTGCGCCATGCCGATGGCGGCATGGGTTGGCCGCAGGCGGCGCCGTTCGACGTCATCCTGCTGACGGCCTGCGCCAGCGAGCTGCCGCAGGCGTTGCTGTCCCAGCTGCGCGACGGTGGCGTTCTCATCGCGCCGCTGGCGGATTCGGATGGACGGCAGTGGTTGACCCGAGTACGCCGGCGCGGGCTGGCGTTCGATCATCAGCGTCTGGAAGAGGTGCGTTTCGTGCCATTGCTTGAGGGAGTCATTCGTTGAAGCGCATCGCAAAAACCGTATTGAAAGGGATGGGAATGGGAGCGGCGGATGCCGTCCCGGGTGTCTCGGGGGGAACCATCGCCCTGATCGTGGGTATCTACGAGGAGCTGATCGAGACCATCAGACGCTTCGGTCCGGGAGCCTTCGGCGTCTGGCGCCAGCAGGGTCTTGCCGGCCTGTTCACCTATCTCAATCTGCGCTTTCTGGTTCCACTGGTGCTGGGCATCGGTGCCAGCCTGGTCACGATCGCGCATCTGGTGACGTGGCTGATGGCACATCACCAACTGCTGCTCAACGCCTTCTTCTTCGGGCTGGTGCTGGCGTCGGCCTGGGTGGTGATGCGTCAGGTCGGCAGTTGGCGCTGGCGTTATCTGCTTCCGGTGCTGCTGGGGTTGCTGCTGGCCGCCTTCCTGCCGCGCCTGCTGCCCGACATGAGCCAGGCCGGCGATGCGACGCTGTTCGTGGCCGGCGCGATCGCCATCAGCGCCATGCTGCTGCCCGGCGTATCGGGTAGCTTCCTGCTGCTGGTGATGGGGCTCTACGGTACCGTGATGAACGGCATCAAGAATTTCGACCTCGGGCTCATCTCGATCTTCGGCGCCGGCTGCCTGCTCGGGTTGTTCACGTTCTCCCGTCTGTTGTCCTGGTTGTTGCGTCACCACCACGCCATGACGTTGATGACGATCGTCGGCTTCATCCTGGGTTCGCTGCCGCAATTGTGGCCCTGGCGGCAGATAGCCAGCTATCGCCTGGCGGCCGACGGGCAGCAGGTGGCCTTGGCCTACCATTATCTGCTGCCGTCGGACTACGTCGCCGTCACGGGGCAGTCCTCCCAGTGGGGGGTGGCGGCGGCGTTGATCATCCTCGGCGTCGTAGTGGTAATGTGCCTGGGAGAGCGCAAAGAGGTCACGGCCTGACGCGTGTCGCCAGCACCCTCGTGCTTTTCGTTTCGTAAAAGGACTCTATCTCATGAGTAAGCGTCGCACCGCACTGCTACTGGGGCTTCTCCCGCTCGTCGCCGCCGGCTTGAGTGCCTGTACCACCTCGAGCGGACGACCGCAGGTGCAGGACCTTTCCGTCAGTCGCAACAGCGAGACGCCTTCGACCTACACGGTGAAGAGCGGCGATACCATCTACGGGATCGCCTGGCAGAATCGTGTCGACTTCCGCGACCTGGCCCAGCTCAACGGCATTTCACCACCCTACCGTTTGGAACCGGGACAGCAGCTGAGGTTGCAGTCCGGAGCGAGTGTCGGCGGCGGACAAGCCATCGCCAGCAGCGGCTCCGGCAGTGGCGGGGTAACGGCGACTGGGCGCGGCGGTGGAAGCGGCGGCGGGGCCCAGAGCGCCGGTGGCGACGATAATCCCTCCTGGCTGCTGCCGTCTGACGCTGGTGGCGCCGGTGCCGGTAACGGGAAGGCCGCGGGACAGGGTAGCGGACAGGCGGCGGGCGGCAGTGGCTCGTCTGCCGGGCCGGTCTACGCCCAGAATGGCGCCGCCGATGGCGCCCGCAACGCCAATCCCCCCGCAAACGCCGCCCAGGGTGGCTCATCGGGTACCACGGCAGCGCGCAGCACCAATGCCGACGCTCGCCAGCCGGCCGGCGCCGCGGAAGACGTCGCTTCCGCCTCTTCCGGGACCGCTGACACAGGCTCGTCATCTTCTTCTGCTTCCATCAATGCCGGGAGCACGAAAACGGCGACCGGTGCGGATGCCGGTACCGAGGTCGCCGGCGAACCCAGCGGTGCGCCGGACCGTTCCAGCCGGACCTACAAGCCGGTCGAGAACGTGCCGTGGCAGTGGCCGGCAAGCGGGCAACTGGTGGGCAAGTTCGATGACGATTCGAACATAACCCCCGGCATTGATATTGCGGGGCAAAAGGGGCAACCTGTCAAAGCAGCCGGACCAGGGATCGTGGTGTATGCCGGCGATGGCGTGCGGGGATATGGCAACCTCATCATTCTCAAGCACAATGATCGCTTCTTGAGCGCTTACGCACACAACGACTCGTTGAAGGTCAAGGAAAACGATGTCGTTGAGGCCGGAGAGACGATAGCTACCATGGGGCAGACGGATGCTGACCAGGTCGAGCTACATTTCGAGGTTCGCGTGAACGGACAACCTCAGGACCCACTACAATACCTGCCCGCGCGCTGATCCTGCATCGGCGCTCCAGACAGTCGTGCGGAAACCCGGCTTACTCTGCCCGTTTCCGTCCGCAGCCTGGGCTGCTGCCAAGAGGCCGCCCCGAAACCGCTACCGATAGACGCATCCGAACCGCCCTGCTCGACGTAGTCCTGACAACTGGATGTCGTCGAGCAGCCGGCTCGGGAAAGGGAGTCTCCGACGGCGGGTGTGGCCGCTTGGCCAGGGATGTTTACAAGACTGCAAGGAATAAGCGGTCGCCATGGCACGGTGCCGTCATGGCGAGGTACTCAGGAAGCCAAGATTGGGGGTAGTGGACATGAGCATGCTTGAACGGGAAATTCAGGATGTTGAGCTCGACGGTGTCGATACCACGGAGGTCGATAGCGATAACACGGGTCGCAAGGATGATGAAGACGCTTTCGAAAAGGCGTTGAACCGTGAAGAGAACTCCTACCACCATAGCCTCGACGCGACGCAGATCTATCTCAACGAGATCGGTTTCTCGCCGCTACTGACTCCCCAGGAAGAAGTGCATTACGGCCGACTCGCGCAGAAAGGGGATCCGGCCGGACGCCAGCGCATGATCGAGTCCAACCTGCGCCTGGTGGTCAAGATCGCACGACGTTACCTCAACCGTGGGCTGTCGCTTCTCGACCTGATCGAGGAGGGCAATCTGGGTTTGATTCGCGCCGTGGAGAAATTCGATCCTGAACGCGGGTTTCGCTTCTCGACCTACGCCACCTGGTGGATCCGCCAGACCATCGAGCGGGCGTTGATGAACCAGACGCGCACGATTCGCCTGCCGATTCATGTGGTCAAGGAGCTCAACATCTATCTGCGGGCGGCCCGCGAATTGACGCAGAAGCTTGATCACGAAGCGACGGCCGAGGAGATCGCCGAGTTTCTCGACAAGCCGGTCAGCACCGTCAAGCGCATGCTGGGGCTCAACGAGCGCGTCTCCTCGGTCGACTATCCAATGGGGGCGGAGAGCGACAAGCCGCTGATCGACACGCTGGCCGACGAGAACGAGGTCGGTCCGGAGTCGAATCTGGTCGATGACGACGTCAAGCAGCATGTCGACGAATGGCTGGTCGAGTTGAGCTACAAGCAGCGGGAGGTGGTCCTGCGGCGTTTCGGTCTGCGCGGCCATGAAGCGGCCACCCTCGAGGAAGTCGGCGAAGAGATCGGGTTGACGCGGGAGCGCGTGCGCCAGATTCAGGTCGAGGCGCTGAAGAAGTTGCGCCGGATGCTGGAGAAGCAGGGGTTGTCGATGGATTCGATTTTCGAGTAGGTCGATCTCCGCGCGCCTCAAATGCGTAAATACTCAAATGCGCAAATGAGGGTGGAGACCCATCGGACTATTGATCCAGTCGCATACATGCGGCATTGTATGTAAACCTCAAGCCGGGGCGTCAGCGAAACTGCTGGCGCCTCGGTCGTTTGTTGTATGGTTCCGGATGACGTCGACATGGATCGGCGTCTCGAGTCCGCCAGAAAACAGCCATGATTGGGTACCTGGGCGATGTCGCCGATAGCGGCTCCGGCTCGTGCATGCCGGCATGGACTCGCGTGGTCGGTTTGGGAGCGTCTTCCGTGCTCCACGATAGGAAATGTCTCGATGTCGCCTCTCATTTCGTTGCCGTCGCGCTCCCCCCTGCGACATGCCGTCTCGCTGCTGGTCGTGGCAGCGTTCGCCCCTTCGGTTCATGCGGCGGATCTGTTGACCATCACTCAGGACGCACTGGAGCATTCCGCCACGTTGAATTCGTCGCGTTCGACGTTCAGAAGCACCGAAGCCGGCCAGGATGTGGAGCGAGGCGACTTGTTGCCCCAGGTCAGCGCCACCGGCAGCGTCTATCGCTACGATTCACTGGACAGCCAGAGCTATGCCGGTTCCAGCGCCGGCCAGGGCGGGGCATCGGGTAGTAGCACGACCTCTTCCGGTGAAGATTACAACGGTACCAGCCTGGGCGTGAACGTGACCCAGGCGTTGTTCGACGCCACCAATTGGTACGAGTACCAGCAGAGCAAGAAGCAGGTTGGCCAGCAGGCGCTGCAGTTGGAAATCGACCAGCAGCAGTTGCTGTACGATGTCTCAGAGGCCTATTTCGAGATTCTGCGCGCCAAGGAAGTCCTGGAGGCGCGTCAGGCCCAGGAGAAGGCAATCGGCCGACAGCTGGAGCAGGCCAAGGAGCAGTTCAACGTCGGCCTGGTGGCGATTACCGATGTCAACGAGGCCAAGGCCGCTTTCGATTCGGCGCGAGCCCAGCGCATCGCCGCGAAGAATGACCTGCAGGTGAGTTTCGAGACGCTGGAGCGTCTGACTGGACAGCAGTACGCCAGTATCGCAAGCCTGGACGACGACCTGCCGATTCAGCCGCCCGCACCGGCCAATCGCGACGATTGGGTCGATATGGCGCTGTCGAGCAGCCCCTCCATTCAGTACGCTCAAGCCGCGGTCGAGTTGGCGAAGTCCGGTGTCGATATCGCCCAGGCCGGCCATCTGCCGACCCTGGACGCGTTCGCGGACTACTCCTACTCCGATAATGACCGTGACGAACTGCGGGGTCACAACGAGGACCTTCAGGTCGGGGTGCAGGCCAATCTTCCGATCTACACCGGCGGTTCCACCAGCGCTTCGGTGCGGCAGAACACCTACACGCTGGAAGCGACGCAGTACGATTTCGAGGATCAGCGTCGCTACACCACCCAGCAGGTTCGCTCGCTGTTCACTCAGGTGGGTAACGACGTCGAATCGGTCGATGCGCAACGCGAAGCCATCGTCTCCAGCCGTAGCGCGCTGGAAGCGACCCGCGCCGGCTACGAGGTCGGGACGCGCAATATCGTCGACGTGCTGGATGCGGAGCAGTCGCTCTACGAATCGATCTCCGACTACGCCGATGCCCGCTATACCTACGTGACGGATCTGCTCCAGCTGAGGCAGCAGGCCGGCGTGCTCAGCCTCGAGGTGATTCGCGGCACCAACCGCTGGCTACGCGACAGCAAGCCCGTGTCGCTGACATCGGTCGACGATGCCGACATGTCGGCGGTCGACGATATCGGCAAGCGTCCCACGCCGCCATCCATGCCCTGAAGCCCCTGCCGTCGGGGAAACCAGGTTCGACGCCGCTGCCACGGCAGCGGCGTTGTCGTTTCCGGCGTCGGTATCCGAGGCAGTTCGCTGCCGCTAGCGCTCCCGGACGGGGTAAAATGACACGGCTCAGCCGGTCGCTCGTGCCGGTTTCGTCCGATTGTTTCGAGGGAATCGTCATGGCCCGGCCCATCATCGCCGACATCGATCTCGACGCGTTGTGTCACAACTACGCCGTAGCCCGCGAGATCGCGCCTCGCAGCCACGCCATGGCAGTGATCAAGGCCGACGCCTACGGTCATGGCGCCGTGGCCTGCGCCAAAGCGCGGGCGGCAGTGGCACCGGCATTTGCCGTGGCGTCGCTGGAAGAAGCCGAGATTCTGCGTGAGTCCGGCATCCTGCAGCCGATACTGCTGCTGGAGGGAATCTTCGACACCGACGAACTGGCGCGTGTCGAGGCGCTGGGGCTATGGCAGGTCGTCCACAGCGACTGGCAGTTGGACGCCGTGTTGAGCTACTCCCCCGTCCGGCCGCTGACGGTGTGGCTGAAGCTCGACTCCGGGATGCATCGGCTCGGCTTCGATGCGGCCTCGTTCGTCGATCGCTGGGCGAAACTGAAGGCGGCCGACGACCGTGTCCGGGATCTCCATCTGATCAGCCACTTCGCCAGCGCCGACCAGATCGATCCGTCGCAGTTCGAGCGCCAGCGCCAGACGATCGAGTCCGTGCAGCAGCAACTGAATGCGCCGCTGTGCATCGCCAATTCGCCAGCGACGCTGGCCAAACCCGGCACTCATGGCCACTGGAATCGGCCCGGCATCATGCTCTACGGCAGCAATCCGCTCGAGGGGGCGTTGCCGGACGGTATGTCGCTGAAGCCGGTGATGACGTTGCGCTCTCGCCTGATTGCGGTCCAGACCCTGCCGATGGGGGAGCCGGTGGGTTATGGCGGACGGTGGCGCACCTCCCGGCCGGCCCGGATCGGCGTCGTCGCCGCCGGTTATGGCGACGGCTACGATCGGCATGCCGTCGACGGCACGCCACTGCTGGTCGATGGTCAGCGCTGCCCGCTGGTCGGGCGTGTCTCCATGGACATGCTGACGGTGGATATCAGCCATCTGCCCGACGCCGGCGTAGGCAGCGAGGTGGTGTTGTGGGGCCGGGGTCTCGGTGTCGACGAAGTCGCAAGGCATTGCGATACCATCGGCTACACGCTGCTCACCGGGCTGCTGCCGAGGGTGCCTCGGCGGTATCTGGCGCCCTGACGCCTCATCTTTTCGCTACACTGGCCGGCGTCTACAAAGAATCGGAAAGGACATGCCAAAGAAAGTCTACCCTGCCAACCGTGCCCATCCCCGTTACTGGGGCGCCTGGCTCGGCATCGGGCTGATGCGGGCGGGAGCGCTCCTGCCCTGGCGGCTCAAGCTGGCGCTGGGGCGAGGCATCGGATTGCTGACCTGGAAGCTCGCCAAGCGGCGTCGCCATATCACCGACACCAATCTGGCCCTCTGTTTCCCCGAGCTGGACGATCGGCAACGCGCGGAGCTGGTCAGGAAGACCTTCGTCGCCAACGGGATCGGCATTCTCGAAACGGCGACCGGCTGGTGCCGCGACCCCGAGCACCTGCGCCACCGCGTGACCTTCCGGGGGACCGAGCACATGGAGCGCGCCATGGCGCGGGGAAAGGGCGCGCTGATCATCGGCATTCACTTCTCCACCCTCGATCTCGGCGGCGCGCTGCACTCGCTGTTCTTCCCTGCCGACGTGGTCTATCGGCCCCATGACAACCCGGTTTTCGAGGACTTCATGACCCGGGCGCGGCGGGGGATCTTCGGCGCGGCCATCGATCGCCACGATCTTCGTGGCGTGGTTCGTCGGATCAAGGCGGGGCACGCGGTGTGGTATTCGCCGGATCAGGACTTCGGCCGCGAGGCGAGCGTCTTCGCGCCTTTCTTCGGCGTTCCCGCCGCCTCGATCAAGCTGACCGCCAAGATCGCCCGAATGACCGGTGCGCCGGTCATGCCTCTGATGTTTCACCGCAACCCGGACAACCGGACCTACACGCTGGAGTACCTGCCGCCCCTGGAGAACTTCCCCAGTGGAGACGACGTGGCCGACGCGGCGCAGGTGAACGCGTTCATCGAGCAGGCGATTCGTCGTCATCCTGAGCAGTACCTCTGGCTGCACCGTCGGTTCAAGACGCGTCCGCCGGGCGATAGTTCATTCTATTGAACGGGTTATTGCACGAGGGACTTGACGAAAGTTCGGGTAGCGACAAGGCTTAGACTGTCCTCATGGAACAGGAGGATGGTTTGCCGTGACCGGAAAAGCCGGGACGGCAAGTCCAACAGGCCAGCACAGGAAGAGTTGCCATGCTTAGCTACGCCGTGATTTTTCTCATCGTCGCCATCATCGCCGGAGTCCTGGGGTTCGGGGGTATCGCCGGCGCCGCCGCGACGATCGCCAAAGTGTTGTTCGTGATTTTCCTGATCCTCTTCGTCGTTTCGCTGATTCGAGGAAGAGGGCGCTGAGGCTCGATACGACAAGCGTCGTCACCAACAAATACCCCGCCTAGATGGCGGGGTATTTGGTTGTCGCGGCCGACAGCGTGAAGCGGTTTGCCGCTCAGGCGTCGATGCGCTTGTACTTCATTCGCTTCGGTGTGTCGTTGCCCACTCGCTTGTGATAATCCGCTTCGTACTCGGTGTAGTTGCCCTCGAAGAAGACCACCCTGGAATCCCCCTCGTAGGCCAGGATGTGCGTCGCGATGCGATCGAGAAACCAGCGATCGTGCGAGATCACCAGCGCGCATCCCGGGAAGGCCAGTAACGCTTCTTCCAGTGCACGCAGGGTTTCGATGTCGAGATCGTTGGACGGCTCATCCAGCAGCAGGACGTTGGCCGCCTGCTTCAGCGTCTGCGCCAGCTGGAGACGGCCCCGCTCGCCGCCCGAGAGATCGCTCAGGCGCTTCTGCTGGTCGGTGCCCTTGAAGTTGAAGCGGCCGACATAGGCGCGGGAGGAGACCTCGTAGCCATTGATGTTGAGGATGTCCTGGCCGTCGGAAACCGCTTCCCACACCGTCTGGGTGTTGTCGAAGTGATCGCGTAGCTGCTCGACGTAGGCGATGTCGACGGTATCGCCGAGCACGACTTCGCCGCCATCGGGGCTTTCCGTGCCGGCGATCAGCTTGAACAGCGTCGACTTGCCCGCCCCGTTACCACCGACGATGCCGACGATGGCGCCGGTCGGTATCTGGAACGAGAGGTTGTCGAACAGCATCTTCTCGTCGAAGCGCTTGCTGACATCGTGGAACTCGATGACCTTGTCGCCGAGACGCGGTCCGGGCGGAATATAGATCTCGTTGGTCTCGTTGCGCTTCTGGTAGTCGCCGGACTGCAACTCCTCGAAACGGTTGAGGCGCGCCTTGCTCTTGGCCTGGCGGCCCTTGGCGTTCTGACGGACCCACTCCAGTTCCTGCTTGATCGCACGCTGGCGACCGGCCTCCTGCTTGGCTTCCTGCTCGAGCCGCTTCTCCTTGGACTCGAGCCACTGGGAGTAGTTGCCCTCGAACGGGATGCCGTGACCACGGTCGAGTTCCAGGATCCAGCCGGCGACGTTGTCGAGGAAATAACGGTCGTGGGTGATGGCGACGACCGTGCCCGGATAGTCATGCAGGAAGCGCTCGAGCCAGGCCACCGATTCGGCGTCGAGGTGGTTGGTCGGCTCGTCGAGCAGCAGCATGTCCGGGCTGGACAGTAGTAGGCGGCACAGCGCCACGCGGCGGCGTTCGCCCCCGGAGAGATTGGCGACGCTCGCCTCCCAGGGGGGGAGGCGCAGCGCTTCGGCGGCCACTTCCAGCTTGCGCTCGATATTGTGGGCGTCGGCTGCCTCGATGATGTTCTCCAGCCGGGCCTGCTCGGCGGCCAGGGCGTCGAAGTCGGCGTCCGGCTCGGCATAGGCGGCGTAGACCGCCTCGAGCTGCTCCTGGGCCTTCTTGACTTCGCCCAGCGCCTCTTCGACGATCTCGCGGACGTTCTTGGCGTCGTCCAGCTCCGGCTCCTGGGGCAGGTAACCGATATTGAGCCCCGGCATCGGGCGCGCTTCGCCGTTGTGTTCGGTGTCGACGCCGGCCATGATGCGCAGCAGCGTCGATTTCCCCGAGCCGTTGAGGCCGAGCACGCCGATCTTGGCGCCGGGGAAGAAAGATAGCGAGATGTCCTTGAGGATCTCGCGCTTCGGGGGGACGACCTTGCCCACCCGGTTCATGGTGTAAACGTATTGCGCCATGGAAATCCGGTTATGTGTCGCGGTGGATAGAATCAGGCAGTCAGCGCTGGAGCGCCCGTCGGCGGGGCGCAGCCTGGATGAAGAAGGGTAAACCAGTCATGCCGACAATGCGAACG
>NZ_CEXLVS010000108.1:11635-13234 GCF_982684285.1 Salinicola sp.
GCCCGTCGGATGGCTCCGGGTCGGAGAGTGTCTACTCTTCCTCGTCGCCGTATTCGTCGTACCAGTCGTCTTCGATGGCACGTTTCAGGCGGCGCTCTTCCAGCAGTGCCTCGACCTGTCGTCTCGCGCGCAACGTGTCGGCCTTGCTGCTGCGTGGACGTTCGAACTGCTCGTCATTGATGGCTTCTGAGAAATCCTGGTCGTCGATATATTCCTCACGGCTCATATTTTGGCCCTCCCGTGAAATCGCATCTCAGTGACGCTTCGGGCTATATATCGTCGAAAGCCGACCGGTACAAGACTTTCCTGGTTAAAAAAAACTATCGCCGCGGAAGGCGGCGATAAGTGCTGGATTCTGCGGCGCGGTCACGCCGTATCGCGTTCGGCCTTCAGCGTCTCCAGCTCCTCCAGCGCCTTTGCAAGCTCGGTGACATCCTTCTGGACGCCGACGAAGTAGGTGAGCTGGTCCTCTTCGTCGTAGACCGGTGTGATCGACAACTCGTTCCAGAACGGACTGCCGTCCTTGCGATAGTTGCGCAGCACCTCCCGGCAGGACTTGCCTTCGCGCAGGGCCGCGCGGACCCGGTCGATGGCCGGCTGGTCGCGATCGCCATTCTGGAGGAAGCGGCAGTCGCGATAGAGGATCTCGTCGACGCTGTAGCCGGTCAGGCGCTCGAAGCCTTCATTGGCGTAGATCAGAATGTTCTCGTCGCCTTCCTGCTCGGCCACCACGATGCCGTCATCCGAGGCGTTGACGATGCGCTCCAATAGAGCCGGACTGATCATGGGGGGGCGTTTGTTGGTGCTGGCCATCCTTGCCTCCAGACTGGGCATTCGACGGATTGTAGGGACGATACGGTGATCAATGATGCCACGGTGCCGGGGGATTACAACGCTTTACGAAGTGCTCTCCGACTCGACCTCGGCGAGGGCGTGCGAGCTCAAGGCGGCCGCGGTCGCCAGCGCGGCGAGCACCAGCAGCAGGCCGGCACTTCCCAGCCACTGCGCGAGGGCGCCCAGAAGCAGCCCGACGCAGAGCATCAGGACGCCGGTGAAGGTATTCGAGAAAGCGACATAGAGCGCGCGGGTGTCGCTGTCCGAGAGATCGATGACATAGGTCTTGCGCCCCAGGCGAATGCCCGCGTGGGCAATCATCAGCAAGCCGTAGACCGTGGCGTATGGCCACACGCTGGTGCGTGCGGAGTCGGGCAGCCACACGCAGGCGGCGCCGGCCAGACAGCAGATAGCCGCCCCGATGGCGCTGTCGCGCATCACCCGGCGGCTGGAACGATCCGCCAGGCGGCCCCAGATCGGTCCGGCGATCAGGCTGGCGACGCCGGAGGTCAGGATCAGGATGCCGAGGCTGGCCAGGTCGGTGCCGCTGTTCTGCTGTCCCAGCAGGGCGAGATAGGGAAGCGCGAGAGCGCTGGACAGCAGCAGGGCGCGCGCGAGATTGAAATGCAGGAAGCGGCGATCGCGCCGCATCAGGGCGATGCCTTGCTTGACGCTGTCCCAGGCATTGGCGCCGCCCTCGGTGGCGCCCGGTGCTTCCTGAATCAAGGCGGCGCACAGGGCGTTCAAGCCCCATCCCAGGGCGGC
>NZ_CEXLVS010000109.1:0-13192 GCF_982684285.1 Salinicola sp.
ATGGAACGCTGTTGACGTCATTCATCGCCATCGTCATCGCCGTGCCGGTCTCGTTCGGCATCGCGATCTTCCTGACCGAGCAGTGCCCGGGGTTCCTGCGACAGCCGCTGGGTACCTTGATCGAGCTGCTGGCGGGAATTCCTTCGATTATCTACGGCATGTGGGGCATGGAGGTGCTGGCACCGCTTTTGCGCACCTGGTTTCCCACGGTCTTTCCTGCCGGCACCGGCCTGGCGACGGCGGGCATCATTCTGGCGGTGATGATCATTCCCTTCATCACGGCCGTGACCCGCGACGTCATCAATACGGTTCCAGCGGTCATGCGCGAATCCGCCTATGGACTGGGCTGCACCACCTGGGAGGTGACCCGGCGCGTCATCCTGCCCTCGGTGAAGGGCGGGCTGGTCGGCGGCGTCGTGCTGGGACTGGGACGTGCGCTAGGGGAAACGATGGCGGTGACGTTCGTCATCGGCAATAACCTGTTCCTTAGCACCACCCTGACGGGGCAGGGAACCTCGATCGCGGCGCTGATCGCCAACCAGTTCTCCGAGTCCGACGGGACACAGCGTTCGGCGCTGCTGGCGTTGGGTCTGATTCTGTTCCTGATCACCTTCGCGGTGCTGGCTTTCGCGCGTTACCTGTTGCGCAACAGCACCGGTCGCCACGCCTGAGCGGCGGGAGAGAACCATGGATATCAAGCAAACGCCACTCTATCGTCGCCGCAAGCGCCTCAATCAGCTGGTGATGGTGCTCTGTCAACTGGCGACGGTGATCGGTTTCGTCTTTCTTTTCGCCATCCTCTTCACCCTGGTGACCAAGGGGATCGGGTCGATCTCGCCGTCGACGTTCGTCGAGCGCACCCGCATGAACGGCGGGGGGCTGGGCAACGCGATCTGGGGGACTTTCCTCATGACCTGCGCCGCCACGGTGATCGGGACCGTGATTGGTGTCGCCGCCGGTACCTGGCTGGCGGAATACAGCGGCAAGGGCTTGATGGCCAAGGTGATCCGCTTCATCAACGACATTCTGCTTTCGGCACCTTCGATCATCATCGGCCTGTTCATCTATGCCGTGGTGGTGGTCCCGATGGGCAACTTTTCCGGCTGGGCCGGCGTACTGGCGCTGACGGTCATCATCGTGCCGGTGGTCATCCGCTCGACGGAGGACATGTTGCGCTTGATCCCCAACTCGCTGCGGGAAGCGGCCGCCGCGCTGGGTGCCCATCGCTGGTGGATCATCGTGCGGGTCTGCTACAGCGGCGCACGTGCCGGCATCATGACCGGAATTCTGCTGGGGTTCGCACGCATCAGCGGCGAGACGGCGCCGCTATTGTTCACGTCGCTGAACTCCAACCAGTGGAACTTCTTCGACCTGGGTAGCGAGATGGCCAACCTGCCGATGACCATCTACCAGAACATGACGATCAACGCCTTCATTCCCGACCTGGTCGCTCTGGCCTGGGGCGGGGCATTGATCCTGACCGCTGCCATCCTGATTCTGAACATTGCGGCGCGCTACTTCTCGCGCCAGCGTTCCTGATTCCCAGCTGCGAGACCGCCATGACAGCCGATATTCATCTCGACCAGAAGCGCGACACCGGCGCCGTTGAAGCGGCAGCCGTATCGCAGATCGCCACCAAGCTGCGCGTCAACGACCTGAACCTCTATTATGGAAAGTTCCAGGCGATCAATAATGTCACCATGGAAATTCCCGAACGCCAGGTCACGGCGTTCATCGGGCCGTCGGGTTGTGGCAAATCCACCTTGATCCGTTGCTTCAACCGGATTCACGACCTGTACGAGGGGATACGCACCGAGGGCCAGATCCTGCTCGACGAGCATGACATCTACGACTCGGGGATCGACCTCAACCTGCTGCGCTCCCGGGTCGGCATGGTGTTTCAGAAACCGACGCCGTTCCCGATGTCGGTCTTCGACAACGTTGCGTTCGGCATTCGCCTCTACGAGAAGCTCTCCGCCCGGGATCTCGAGGAGCGGGTGGAGTGGGCCCTGCGCAAGGCTGCCCTGTGGAACGAGGTCAAGGACAAGCTCAAGCAGAGCGGTCAGGCGCTCTCGGGCGGCCAGCAGCAGCGCTTGTGTATCGCGCGAACCATCGCCGTGAAGCCCGAGGTGATTCTGCTCGACGAGCCGACCTCGGCACTGGATCCGATCTCGACCGGGTACATCGAGGACCTGATCAACGAGCTCAAGAAGGATTACACGATCGTCATCGTGACCCACAACATGCAGCAGGCGGCAAGAATCTCCGATATCACCGCGTTCATGTATCTGGGAAGCCTGATCGAGTGTGATGACACCACCAAGATATTCACCCAGCCGAAAGAGTCCCGGACTGAGGATTACATCACCGGCCGTTATGGCTGATCGCTCACGATCGTAGCCATACCCTGGGAATCTGGCGCCCCCGAGTCGACGACTCGGGGGCGCTTGTCGTCAGGCCTAAGGCCGGCTTCGAAGTTTGCGCCGCAGCAACGTACCCGCGGCGGGATCGTGCTAATGTCGTGGCCCACAGGACGTGTACCACCAGGATTTTGCTTATGTCGCCCGGACAGGAACCCGCTTTTCGTAACGTTCCCTTCAACTTGATGCTGACGCTGGCGTCACTGACGATCATCATCGCGGGGATGCGCGCAGCGGAAAGCCTCATCATCCCGATTCTGCTGTCGCTGTTCGTTGCGGTGATCTGCACCTCGCCGGTCCATTGGCTCTATCGACGCGGTGTCAATTCCTACGCGGCAGTCCTGATCACTCTGCTAATACTGGGAGGGTTGCTGGCGCTGTTCGGCACCTTGCTGGGCAACAGTTTCACGATGTTCATGGATAGTTGGCCCGAGATGCAGAAGCAGCTGGAAGGCCACTACCTGACGTTGCTGGAGTGGCTGGCGAATCAGGGGCTTTCGGTCTCCCCGCAGCAGTTGTCCAGCATGGTCGACGACTCCGGAGATCAGAACTGGGTGTCCGGCTTTATCAGTGGGCTAGGTCTGGTGCTGTCCCAGAGCCTGGTCATCCTGCTGATGGTCAACTTCATGCTGTTCGAGACGCTGGATTTCCGGCAGAAGGTGGCCAGGGCGCTAACCAATCCGGGGCCGAGCCTGGAGCGATTCACGGAGTTCAGCTACAACCTCAAGCGCTACATGGCAGTGAAGACGGCGATCAGCCTGGTCACCGGCGTGCTGGTCACCATCTCGGCCTGGCTCGTCGGCGTCGAGTTCGCCCTGCTGTGGGGAGCGCTGGCTTTCATTCTCAACTACATCCCCAACATAGGTTCGGTGCTGGCCGCGGTACCACCGGTGTTGCTGACGCTGGCGATGCCGGAAGGCGGAGTCGTGAAAGCGATGACGCTGGCGGGCGCCTACCTGACCATCAACTTCGTGCTGGGCAACATCGTCGAGCCGCGTGTCATGGGGCGGACGATGGGGCTCTCGACGTTGGTCGCCTTTCTCTCACTGGTGGTCTGGGGCTGGATCCTGGGCCCGGTGGGAATGCTGCTGTCGGTTCCGCTGACCATGACGCTCAAGATTGCGCTGGACAGCCATCCCGAGACACGCTGGATCGCCAAGATGCTGAGTCCTTCGGAGCGCCGCCGTCGCCACCAGCGCAAGGTCCAGGAAGCGCTGGACGAACTGGAGGAGGAGGTGGAGTAGTGTCCGTGACTCGAGCCCGGTCTGCCGATCTCGCTGCTTCAGGCACAAAAAAGCCGCGCTCCCGGGAGCGCGGCTTTCTTGTGAAGAGCGGCGTATCGAGAGATCAGCCGTTCTGTTCGAGGAACTGCGTCAACTGGGATTTGGACTGGGCGCCGACCAGTGATGCCACCTTGGCACCGGACTTGAACAGCATCACGGTGGGGACGCCGCGGACACCGTGCTCGGAGGCGATCTCCGGGGCGTCATCCACGTTGACGCTGACGACCTTGATGTCATCCGCTTTCTCGTCGGCGACTTCGTCGACGACGGGCGCCATCATCTTGCAGGGGCCGCACCACGGCGCCCAAAACTTGAGCAGCACCGGCTTGTCCGCGTTCAACACTTCCTGCTCGAAATTGGCGGTGGTGACATCGACATTGTTGGACATGACGTTAACTCCTGCAGACATTGCGCTCTTTTCGAGCTGATGGAGGCGATGTTAGCCCTTGCACAGGGTGGTGGCAAATCTCACGGTTTATCGGGACGATAGCGCCAGGTTATTAAACGTCTCTTTTTCATACCCAATTGTGGCGATCCTTTGGCTCTTCACGCCCCGCGACTTATTGCGTAAAGTAATCCATGTCTTGTTTTTTATGCCGTTTTGACGATTCTGGAAGCCACGAGGTTGCTCATGAAGCTCCAACAGTTGCGCTATGTATGGGAAGTGACACGGCATCAGCTCAATGTCTCGGCGACCGCCCAGAGCCTGTTCACGTCACAGCCTGGAATTTCCAAGCAGATTCGCCTGTTGGAAGACGAGCTTGGCGTCGAGATATTCGCGCGTAGCGGCAAGCATCTGACTCGGGTCACGCCGGCGGGAGAGGCGATCGTCGAGCTGGCCGGCAAGGTATTGCGGACGGTCGATGACATCAAGCACGTCGCCCAGGAACATAGTGACGAGCGCCGCGGCAGTCTGGCGATCGCCACCACGCATACCCAGGCGCGCTACGTGCTGCCCAGCGTGATCGGCGAATTTCGCCAGAAGTATCCGGATGTCGCCCTTCACATGCAGCAGGGAACGCCCAAGCAGATCGCCCAGATGGTGAGCGAGGGGTCAGCAGATTTCGCGATCTGCACCGAGTCCCTCGAGCTGTTCAACGACCTGGTGCTGCTACCGTGCTATCGCTGGAACCGCTGTGTCCTCGTCCCCAAGGGGCATCCCCTGGCGAGCGGTGAGTTGACGCTCGAACGGGTGGCCGAGCATCCGCTGGTGACCTACGTCTTCGGTTTCACCGGCCGCTCTCAGCTCGACGACGCGTTCAAGTCCCGTGACCTGACCCCCAATGTTGTTCTCACCGCAGCCGATTCCGACGTGATCAAGACTTACGTGCGACTGGGTCTCGGCATCGGCATCGTCGCCCACATGGCGGTCGACCCGGTTGCGGACAGCGATCTCGTCGCGGTGGATGCTTCGCATCTGTTCGAAAGTTCCACCACCAAGATCGGCATTCGCCGCGGCACTTTCATGCGGACCTACATGTACGACTTTGTCAAGCGCATGGCGCCGCACCTGGATAGAGAGACCGTCGAGCGCGCGCTGGCGGCGGGCCCGCGACACGAGGCCGAGCTGTTCAAGGGAATTCAGCTGCCAGTCCTTTGAGAGTCCGCTCCCCGGGGACCCGAAACGCGCCCGAATGCAAGGAGCCCCGCCAGTGGCGGGGCTCCTTGCGCTCTATTCCGATGCGAGTCAGTGCTGCAGATGCAGCCCGCACTCGCGCTTTTCCTCGACCTTGGTCGGATCGAAGTAGTCGAAATTGTTGGGCAGATCGTGCTGCTGCAGGTACTGGTACATCTGCTTGGCGGTCCAGTGCAGCACCGGCGCCACCTTGAGCAGGCCGTCGGCATTGCGTGACAGTGGCTGCATGCGCGAACGCTCCGGAGTGTCTTCGGCCCGCAGCGCCGTGAACCAGATGTCCGGCGCCGTCTCGGCCAGCGCGCGACGGAAGGGCTCGAGCTTTACCTCCTCCGTGAACGCCGCGTGGCGTGGGTCGCCGATCTCCGGAGTCGGGCCCTCCACGGACTCGCGATGGGCCCGAGAGCGATGCGGATGGTAAATGGTCAGGTTGAGATCGAGCCGCTTTGTCAGCTCCTCGGCGAAGCGGTAGGTTGCGGGGGTGTTGTAACCGCTATCCATCCAGACGATGGGGATGTCGGGACGAACGCGAGTGACCAGGTGCAGGATCACGGCCTCGAACGGGCGGAAATTGGTGGTGCAGATCGCCTTCTGATCCAGGCCCAGTGCGAATTCGGTAATGGCCAGGGGAGCGTGACCGATTTCACGATTGAGAGCATCGAGGTCGAACGCCATGAGTGACTCCTTTGGAGGGCGCGTCTGAGTTGCCGACGAGGCCCGCCGAGGTAAGTGGGATGGCCGTCACTCTACCAACCCTCTTCAGGCGTGGACCAATACCGTTTGGTTAGATTGATATATAACCAAATTATCTACATGGTGGTGAGAACCGATCTTCTGATTATTAAGCGCCGAGTGGGCGCAGCGCCGAGAGGGGCGTGATACGCGGCGGGCCATCCGGCGGCCAGTCGACGTGGGCATCAATGGCGTAGATCTCCCGCAAGCGAGCTGGCGTCAACACCTCTCCCGGGTTTCCGCTGACGACCCGGCGTCCCTCCTTGATGACCCAGAGGTGATCGGCAAAGCGCGCGGCCAGGTTGAGGTCATGAATGGCCAGAATGACGGTGATCGCTTCCCGGCGCGCCAAGCGCTGCAGGTAATCGAGTACCTGCAACTGGTGGTGGAGGTCCAGTGCGCTGGTCGGCTCGTCGAGCATCAACAGTGCCGGGCTGCGTACGATGGCCTGGGCGATGGCGACGCGCTGGCGCTGGCCGCCGGACAGCGCCACCAGCTCGCGCTCGGCAAGTGGTTCGAGTTCCAGCGATGTCAGTGCGCGTTCGACGGCCGAGAGGGCCTGGGCGGCGGGTTCGGCTACCTGGGTTCGACGCGCGAGCAGAACGGCCTCGAACACGCTCAGCGCGGCCTGGGTGCCGGTGTCCTGGGGGAGGTAGTAGAGTCGCCGGCTGCGTTGCTCGAGCGGTAGCGCATCGATTCGCTCACCGTCGAGGAGGATGCGCCCGCTGGCACGCTCGATGCCGGCGATCGCCTTCAGCAACGTCGATTTTCCCGCCCCGTTGGGGCCGATCAGTGCCGTTATCTCGCCGGGTCGCGCGGTCAGGTCGGAGATATCGCGCAGTATCCGGTGTTTTCCCAGCGAGCAGTCGAGCCGCTCGATTCGCAGGTTCATCGCCAGATCTCCTTGCGCGAGCGCAGGATCAGCGAAACGAAGAACGGCAGGCCGATCAGCGCGGTCAAAATGCCGATCGGCAGCAGAATGCCGGGAATGAGCGTCTTCGAGAGAATCGAGGTCAGTGAGAGGATCAGCGCGCCGGTCAGTGCGGACATCGGCAGGAAGACGCGCTGGTCCTCGCCGACCACCAGGCGAGCGATGTGCGGCCCGACCAGCCCGACGAAACCGATGGTCCCCACGAACGCGACCGCAGTCGCCGAAAGCAGCGCACAGCAGAGCAGCATGCGCAAGCGCAGCCGGCCGACGTCGATACCCATGGACTTGGCCTGGATCTCTCCCATGCGCAGGGCCGTCAATTGCCATCTGGCCCGGATGAAGATCGGCATGGTGGCAAACAGCGCCAGGGCCGCCAGCGCCACTTTCCCCCAGCTTGCCTTGCTCAAGCTGCCCAGCGACCAGAATACGAGTTGCTGCAGCGACTCGGCGGAAGCGACGTACTGGAGCATTCCCAACAAGGCATTGAAGAAGAACATGATCGCGATCCCCATCAGCACCATCGTCTGCACGCTGACGCCTTTCAGCCGGCTCAGCGCCCAGATCACCAGCGAGGCGAACATGGCCAGGATGAAGGCGTTGGCGGTCAGCAGCAGCGTGCCGGCCACCGGCAGGAGTCCGAACCCCAGCACGATGGCGAGCGCTGCCCCAAAGCTGGCTGCGGAAGAGATCCCCAGCGTGAAGGGGTCGGCGAGGGGATTGTTGAGCAGTGTCTGCATTTCCGCGCCAGCGACGGCAAGACTGGCGCCGACGACGATGGCCATCGTCGCGACCGGCAGCCGGATCTCCCAGACCACGACCTGCAGCACGCGGGAAGCCTCCGACGGCATTGCCAGCGTCTTCACCACGTCGATTAGCGGATAGGCGCCTGGCCCGGTGGCGATATCGATCATCAGCGAGACCAGCGTGGCCATCGCGGTCAGCGCGATCAGCCAGTACTGGCGGCGCTGACGGGCGAGGTAGCGATGGACCGTGGTTTCGTGGGTCTTGGCACGGGATGAAATCGTCGTGGCTTTCAAGGTGGGGTTCGTTGTTTGGCGATGGCGTCGGGCAGCGTAAACCAATGGAATGTTATTGGGAATCGTTCCCGACCTGATGAGGGGCCGTCAGTGCCTGCATCAATCGTTCGATCTTGGCGAGCGTCTCCCGGTATTCGGCTTCCTCGTCCGAATCCGCCACCAGCCCGCCGCCGCCCCAGATATGCAGGGTATCGCCGTCGGCGACGACGGTGCGTATCGCGATCGAGGTGTCCAGTCGACCACGTCGGTCGAGATAGCCCAGGCTGCCGCAGTAGACGCTGCGCTGACTGGGTTCGAGCTCATCGATGATCTGCATCGCGCGATGTTTGGGCGCGCCGGTGATGGAGCCCCCGGGAAAAGCGGCGGCCAGCAGGTCCAGCGGTGTCGCGGGGGAAGCCAGCTCACCGCGCACGACGCTGACCAGATGGTGGACGTTGGCGTAGCTCTCCAGTCCGCAGAGCTGCGGGACCGTAACGCTGCCGGGGCGGCAGACGCGGCCCAGGTCGTTGCGCAGCAGGTCCACGATCATGACGTTCTCGGCACGATCCTTGTCGCTTCGCTGAAGCTCGAGCGCCAGGCGCCGGTCTTCATCGGGCGTCGACCCGCGAGGGCGAGTGCCCTTGATCGGCCGGGTCTCGACCTGACCATCCACGACGCCGATGAATCGTTCGGGCGACAGGGACAGGATCGCCTTGTCATCCCAAGCGAGATAGCCGCCGTAGGGCGTGGGCGTTGCGCGACGGAGGCGGCGATACGCTTGCCAGGTACTGCCCTCGAAACGGGCGGTGAAGCGCTGTGCCAGATTGATCTGGTAGCAGTCGCCAGCATGGAGATAGTCGATGACGCGCTGGAAGCGTCTGGCGTAGCCGCAGCGGTCCATATCGCCGACGAAGGCCCCGGTCAAGGTGAAGTCCGACGAAGCGGGCGTCGCGGCGTCGTTCAGCCACTCCATTACCTGCCGGCGGCGTTCGGCGGTCGCGACCATCCAGGTACGCCGTGCCTCGTGAGCCTGGATCAGCGCCCAGTCGTAGAGCCCGAGCCTGGCCGAGGGCAGCTCTGGCCCCGGGCGACGATCGATGTGACGTGGGCGGTCGCTCTTGTCTTGCGCCGTGGTCAGTGAATAGCTCCAGTGGCCGATCAGCCCACCGATAAAGGGCAGGTTGGAGGTCTGTGCGGCAAAGGAGGCGGGCAGGCGTGGCAGCCACTCGGCTTCGGCATGGTCCAGCAGGGCGCGCTGGGCCGCGAATGGTTCTTCCGGCAGGGATATCGATGGCTGGCATCGAGTTCGACAGTCGTCGATGGTCAGTGTCGCCAACGGGTCGCTGCTGAGGATGTCGAAGCGGCCGCCCGGGGCGTCAGGGCGGCCGCTATCCAACAGCACGACATCAGGACGTCGCTGCAGTCGCTCGAAGAGCGGGCCCGGATCGGGCGCATAGGGGAAGTCGGCTATCTCGAGCCAGGGTCTCGCGCCAGCCATGAATACCTTTTCCAGACGAATGAACGACGACCCGGCGTCGATAGCCGCGCCCGGGATAGCGGGCAGTTTACGCCGGCCGGCAAGTTTATCGGGAGTCGTAGTGATGAGCGAGCCCTCCACGCGCTGCGCGAACGGGCAATATCCGGCATCGAGACGCCGCGCGGGCGGGTGCAGCAGTGGAGGGACGCGATAAGCGGGACCTCAAATTGTCGACAATTTCGAGGTTCCCATTTTCTGTCTCTCGACTAAAGTGCCATTTAATGAGCGTTATTTTACGTTGCCCGAGAAAAAAGCCGCGCCTATGATAGGAGTACGCCCTCTTATTGTTAACAACTTAATGTCCCAATCCCATTTTGACAGTCACGATGCCGATACCGAGCTGCCGGTGGTTCGCACACTGGCCGAGCGTGTCTTTCACCAGCTTCAGCGCGCGATCGTTCGCGGCGAGCTGCCTCCCGGTACCCGTATCACGGAGCCGGAACTCTCTTCCCATTACGGTATCTCCCGCGGGCCCCTGCGGGAAGCGATGCGTCGTCTGGAAACCTATCGGCTGATCGAGCGCGTGCCCCATGTCGGTGCCCGTGTCGTCAAGCTTTCGATGGATGAGCTGCTGGAACTGTTCGATGTGCGCGAGGCGCTGGAGAGCATGGCGGCGAGGCTGGCGGCGACTTCGATGACGGCCGAGGAGATTGCGGGACTGCGCGGCGTTCTCGCCTTTCACGAACGGCAGGAAGACCTGGCCAGTGGCGAAGCCTACTACCAGCGGGAAGGCGATCTCGACTTCCATTACCGCATCGTGCAGGGCAGCCACAATCGTATGCTGATGACGCTGCTGTGCGATGACCTCTACTACCTGGTGCGGCTCTATCGTACCCAGTTCAGCGCCAAGGGCTCCCGGCCGCAACGCGCCTTCGTCGAGCATCATCGCATCGTCGACGCGATCGAGGCGGGTGACGCCGAGCTCGCCGAACTGCTGATGCGTCGCCACGTCAGCGCTTCCCGCGAAAACGTCGCCGCCCACTACGCTCGAACGCTGGTGGAAGAGCCGGCGCCTTCTCCCCACACCTCAAGGATCGAATCATGACGTCATCGAGTCCCGGTGCACGCTTTCGGGCTGCGCTAGCCGCCCATCGTCCGCTTCCCATCGTCGGTGCCATCAACGCCTACAGCGCGATGATGGCGAAGGCGGTCGGGCACCATGCGCTCTATCTCTCCGGCGGTGGCGTGGCCAATGCGTCCTACGGGCTGCCGGATCTGGGCATGACCACGCTCAACGATGTCGTGGAAGATGCCCGCCGCATCACTGGCGCCTGTGACCTGCCGCTGCTGGTGGATATCGATACCGGTTGGGGCGGGGCTTTCAATATCGCACGAACGATCAAGGAGATGGAGCGGGCCGGCGTGGCGGCCGTCCATCTCGAGGATCAGGTGGCCCAGAAGCGTTGTGGACATCGGCCCAACAAGGAGATCGTTTCCCAGGCGGAGATGGTCGATCGCATCAAGGCGGCATCCGATGCTCGTCACGACGCGGATTTCTACCTCATTGCACGCACCGATGCCTTCCAGAAAGAGGGGCTCGCGGCCGCCGTCGAGCGTGCCAATGCCTGCGTCGAAGCCGGCGCCGACGCGATCTTCGCCGAGGCGGTTCATACCCTGGACGATTACCGGGCTTTTTGTGAGGGGGTCGATGCGCCAATTCTCGCCAATATCACCGAGTTTGGCGCGACGCCCTTGTTCTCCCAGCAGGAGTTGGGGGAGGTCGGCTGTCGCATGGTGCTTTATCCGTTGTCGGCATTTCGTGCGATGAGCGCGGCGGCACTCAAGGTCTATCAGGAGATTCACGCCAAAGGGCATCAGCGAGACATCGTCGATTCGATGCAGACGCGAGAGGAGCTTTACGAGTTTCTCGATTACCACGCCTTCGAACGCAAGCTGGATACGCTCTTCGAGAAAGGCGGCGAATGAGCGGAGGAGACCATCATGTCGGAAAGACCCAAAAGCACCGGACTGCGAGGACAGAGTGCAGGCTCCACGGAGATCTGCACGGTCGGCAAGAGCGGCTCGGGGCTCACCTATCGTGGTTATGACATCCAGGCACTCGCCGAGAACGCCCGCTTCGAGGAGGTCGCCTATCTGTTGCTGAAGGGGGAGCTGCCCAATCAGTCACAGTTGGATGATTACATTGCCTTCCTCCAGCGCTCCCGTTCGCTGCCGGAACCGCTGAAAAGAGTGCTGGAGCAGATCCCATCGGATGCGCATCCAATGGATGTGTTGCGCACCGGTACTTCGATGCTCGGCAATCTGGAAACCGAGCAGCGCATGGAAGATCAGCAGCAGCATGCGGATCGGCTGCTGGCCGTCATGCCGTCGATTCTCAACTACTGGTACCGATATTCGCATCATGGCGAGCGTATCGAGACCGAAACGGACGACGTCTCCGTCGGTGGTCATTTTCTGCATCTATTGCATGGCAAGCCGGCGTCCGACCTGCATGCGCGAGTGATGAACGTTTCGCTGATCCTCTATGCCGAGCACGAATTCAACGCCTCCACCTTCACGGCCCGGGTCTGCGCGTCGACATTGTCGGATCTGCACAGCTGCATTACCGGTGCGGTCGGTTCGCTGCGAGGGCCACTGCACGGTGGGGCCAACGAAGCGGCAATGGAGATGATCAGCCGCTGGTCGACGCCGGACGAAGCGGAGCGCAGTCTGCTCGAGATGCTCGAGCGCAAGGACAAGATCATGGGGTTCGGTCACGCCATCTATCGCGAATCCGATCCCCGTAACGCGATCATCAAGCAGTGGGCGAGACAGTTGGCGGATGATGTCGGCGACAATCACCTCTATGCCGTATCGGAGCGTGTCGACGAGGTCATGTGGAGAGAGAAGAAGCTCTTCCCCAACGCCGACTTCTACCATGCCAGCGCCTATCACTTCATGGGCATCCCCACCAAATTGTTCACGCCGATCTTCGTCTGTTCCCGCTTGACGGGGTGGAGCGCGCACGTCTTCGAACAGCGCGCCAACAACCGCATCATCCGACCCAGTGCCGATTACGTCGGCCCGGAACGACGCGATTGGGTGCCGATCGAGCAGCGTCGCTAATTCGGGCTTCGAGCCAAGGTCCATTGACGAGCAACAAATTCAAGGAAACGCCATGAGTGCCAATGTCGATCTCAACCAGCGCCCCGACTACGATCCGGAACTCCAGGCCATCGCGGACTATGTGCTCGACTATCGGGTCGACAGTCGGGAGGCGCTGGATACCGCCCGGCACTGTCTGCTGGATACGCTTGGCTGCGGACTGCTGGCGCTGCGCTTCCCGGAATGTACCAAGCATCTGGGGCCGCTGGTGGAGGGTACGGTCGTTCCCAACGGGGCCCGTGTGCCGGGAACGCAGTTTCGACTGGACCCGGTGAAGGCCGCCTGGGATATCGGCTGCATCATTCGGTGGCTGGACTACAACGATACCTGGCTGGCTGCGGAGTGGGGGCACCCCTCTGACAACCTCGGCGGTATCCTTGCCGTCGCCGACCATCTGTCGCAGCAGCGTCTGGCGAAAGGCGAGCGGCCATTGACCCTGCGTCACGTACTCGAAGCGATGATCATGGCGCATGAGATACAGGGTGTCCTGGCGTAGGAGAATTCATTCAATCCGGTGGGGCTGGACCACGTCGTG
>NZ_CEXLVS010000110.1:0-12917 GCF_982684285.1 Salinicola sp.
CGGCAGGGCGCAGGGCGAAGCGGGGGAGGGTGGCATCCCAGGCGGCGGCATTCAGGGGAGTGTCCAGCGCGGGATCGTAGCCGATGAAACTCTGCCATGCCTGGTCCGGGTGGTTGATGATCCAGGATGTCGCCTCTCCGATGGCATCCATGAATCGCCGATCCGCGTCCCGGTGCTGGTCGAGGGTTTCACGATTGGCCACGAAGATCAGTTCGTCGTAGTCGGGGACGCCCTGCTCCTCGATATAGAACGTCTTGCTTTCGACACCCTCCTGTTTCATCTGGGCCGGTTCGAAGTTGCGAAACGCGCCGGTCACGGCGTCGACCTTTTCGCTGATCAGCGCGGGTGTCAGCGAGAAATTGACGTTGACCATGTCGACATCGTCCAGGCTCAGGCCGTTGTGCTCCAGCATGGCCGCCAGCAGGACCTCTTCGACGCCGCCGACCGAGTACCCGATCTTCTTCCCCTTGAGCTGGGAGATCTCCTCGATACCGCTGTCCGCGCGCACCAGCAGCGCGTTCAACGGCGTCGCGATCAAGGTGCCGACACGGACGATGGGAAGCCCCTGATCGACCTGGAGGTGCAGTTGGGGCTGATAGCTGACCGCAAGATCGATTCGTCCGGCGGCGACCAGCTTGGGCGGAACGCTGGGGTCGGCCGGCGCCTGAATATCGACATCCAGGCCACGTTTCTCGAACAGTCCGCGCTGCTGGGCGATGATGATCGGCGCATGGACCGGGTTGACGTACCAGTCGAGCATCACGCTCAACGGGATCATTTGCGGTGGTGCCAGATCGTCATCGGCCTCCTGCGCCAGGGTGGGCAGGGCCGCGGCCAGGGCGAGCAGGGCCAGGCCTGCCGCCAGAGTGCGGCGCCACATCGTCGAAAGCGTCTTTGTCATTTCCCGTTCCTTTTCATCTCATGGTCCCTGTTTCCGTTTTTGCGCGCGTCGGCCGGTCGCGCCCCTCTCTCGCTCACTGGTCGGGCGTCATGCGGTCCTGCTGCCAGGGCATCGCCGCCCTCAGGGCAGCATCGACGCCGAAATAGAGCAGCACGGCGAAGATGACGAGTACGACCAGGGCCGCGAACATCAAATCGATCTGCAGTCGCGCGTTGGCATTGAGCATCAGGTAGCCCAGCCCCTGGCTGGAGCCTACCCACTCGCCGATCACCGCGCCGATCGGCGCCGCACTCGCCGCCATGCGCAGGCCGGAAGCGAGTGAGGGGAGGGCGGCCGGCAACTGGACCTTCAGCAGCTGCTGCCGCCGGCTCAACCCGAAGGTCCGGGCCAGGTCGAGCCAGCCCTGCGGTGTCTGTCGCAGGCCATCGTAGCCGGTGGAGGCAACCGGAAAATAGATGATGACCATGGCCATCAGGATCTTCGGACCCAGACCGTAACCCAGCCACA
The DNA here is from genome assembly GCF_982684285.1 of Salinicola sp. Classification (NCBI taxonomy): domain Bacteria; kingdom Pseudomonadati; phylum Pseudomonadota; class Gammaproteobacteria; order Oceanospirillales; family Halomonadaceae; genus Salinicola; species Salinicola sp. The sequence goes on from NZ_CEXLVS010000110.1 coordinate 1,409, forward strand.
GCATCAGAATCGGGGCCAGCGCGAACAGCGGAATGGCCTGGCTGATCAGAAGCAGCGGCAACAGCGTTCGGCGAAGCGCGCGGAATCGAGCCAGGGCCAGTGCCGTCGTCAGCCCCAGCAGGATGCCGCCGATCAGCCCAGCCACGATCTCGATGGCGGTAATCGCGGCATGGCGGGCGAGCAGCTCCCGCTGTTCGATCAGCGCGCTGGCGACTGCCGCAGGCGAGGGAAGGATGTAGCGTGGCACCCCGGTCAGGGTCAGCACCAGTTGCCAGATCGCCACGAGCACGGCGAGTGCCAGCAGCGGGCGGACCCACCGTTTCCAGACCCGTCGTTCAGCCATGCGGCACCTCCCGCAGTTCGGCTACCAGCTCGGCCTGGCGATGCGACAATTCGCTGCTGTCGAGCGGTCGGGGACGGCGGCCTTCGGGCACGGGCATCGATACCAGTCGAGCGGGTTCCCCCTGCAGGATCAGGATCCGGTCGGCCAGGCGCAGCGCCTCGAGCGGGTCATGCGTCACCATGATCACGGTGCGTCCGTCCAGAAGCCGGCTGGCGAGATCATGGAGCTCCAGGCGAGTGATGGCGTCGACGGCGGAGAACGGCTCGTCCATCAGCACGATACTGGCGTCCTCGAACAGCGTGCGGGCGAGAGCCACACGCTGGCGCTGGCCTCCCGAGAGTTCGTCGGGCCATCGACTGGCCTTGTCGGTCAGGCCGACCTGGGCCAGCAGTCGCTCGGCGCGCTGTCGATCCTGGGCGGTGGGGCGGCCCCGCCAGTGCGCGCTGAGCATCACATTGCCGATCACCCGATGCCACGGAACGAGAAGGTCGTGTTGCGCCATCCAGGCGAGCCGGCCCCTCAGCGGGGCGCCGTCACTAGTATCGAGTTCGAGGTGATGGTTGTCAGGCAGCCTCAGGCTGGCGATCATTCGCAGCAGCGAACTCTTGCCGCTGCCGCTGCGACCGAGCAGGCAGGTCCAGCTGCCGGCGTCGAATCGTGCCTGAAGCGCTCGAAACAACGGGCGGTCGCCGAAAGTCAGCGAAGCTTCGCGGACGACGAGTCCGGGTGGTGGCATGACAGCTCCCAGTGGGGCGCGGGCGGAGTCATGCGAGAACTGCTGGCATTTCCTCCGCCGGTACTAGCCGGTTCAGGTTCCAGGGTTGTGCATGGCACTCTCAGCCCGTCGATGGGCACCCCTATCCAGTGCTGCGGATTGTACGCCGACCAGCCGCCCCTGCCCACCGCCGTGGGCCTGGCTGACACGAGGACGAGTTTCATTGAGGAACGACGACGCTCCGATCGAGGCAGAGGCCGCACTCACCCGTCGAGTCGCGGAACTGACCGGAAAATCACTGTCGCCACTGCCACTGCGCTGGCCGGACAGTGCCAACTGGCTCTGGAAGAGCGAAGGGCCGTCACCGCAGTTGTTCAAGCTGGCCCGGAGGTCGGCGACGACCGATGGCTTCTGGTGGGGTGTCCGACAGCTGTTCGGTCTCGATCGCTGGCGAACGCCCGAGGCGCTGACGCGAATCCCATCGATGCTGCCCTCCTGTCTGCCGATGGCGCCAGTGCCGATGACACTCCTCGGCCGGCTGGAGGGGGCGCCGCTCTGGTGCCTGCCCTGGTGCTTTGCCACGCCACCGCCGATGAGCGAGGGGCTGGCCGCGCGGCTCGGAATCCAGCTGGCGCTACTGCATCGCCGAGCCCTGCCGGGCTTCGGCCATCCCGCAGGCGAGATCTCCCCGCTGTCGGACTGGCCCGAGCGGGCCCGCCATTTCACGCAGACGCACCCCAATCGTGGCTGGCTCGCCGAAATGCCGGCGTGGCCATTGCCGTCGAAAGCCGTCTGGTCATTGCCGGACCTGCGCAGCGATCAGTTTCTCGCCGGAGCCCCGGATTGGCGATGGAGCGACTGGGAGGCGCTGGTCTGGGCGCCGCTGGAGTGGGACCTGTGTCTGCTCGAGCTGATACTGGAGAGTCGCGCCCAGCGTGATGCGTTCGTCGCGGCCTATCGTCGCCACCATGTCTTGCCGGATCTCGCCCGTTACCGACCTGGCATGCGATCGCTGGCGCTGTTGCTGGCACTGCATGGCGAGGGGGCAGCAGCCAGGACCCTCCATCACCCTCACTGGCTAAAAGATTAAATTTGCAGCCCTTTTTCGCCACGCAACGGCATTCGTGCATGGCATACTAAGGTATCCCAATTGATAACCGATGGCTGATTCTTGGATTCGATCAATAGCCTGTTCCTTGTCTGCGGGGCGCTGATAGCCCTGAGTATTCTCGCCAGTCGCGTGTCGTCACGGATTGGGGTGCCGCTGCTCGTGCTGTTCCTGGGGCTGGGCATGCTCGCCGGCGAAGAGGGCGTGCTGGGCCTGAAGTTCGATGACTACTCCCAGGCTTTCTTGATCGGTCACCTGGCGTTGGCGATGATCCTGCTCGATGGCGGGCTGCGGACGCGTCTGCGAACTTTCCGCGTCGGCCTGAAGCCGGCGTTGTCGCTGGCAACCATCGGCGTCTTCCTGACCAGCGGTATCATGGGCCTGCTGGCCATGTGGCTACTCGACCTGTCGCTCACGGAAGGCCTTCTGGTCGGGGCGATCGTTGGCTCCACGGATGCCGCGGCGGTGTTCTCGATGCTCAAGGGGCAGGGCGTCAATCTCAATGAGCGCGTGGGGGCGACGCTCGAGATCGAATCCGGTACCAACGACCCGATGGCGATCTTCCTCACCATCACGCTCGCCGAGCTGCTGACGGGCGCGGTGGGAGGGATCGGGGAGACGTTGATGCGATTCGCCCTGCAGTTCGGTCTGGGGCTTGCGGTCGGCCTGGGCGGCGGTTGGGTCTCGGCCAAATTGCTGCGCTGGCTGGATCTGGCTCCCGGCCTCTATTCGCTGCTGGCGCTGGCGCTGGGGTTCTGTATCTTCGGGGCGACCAGCGCGGCGGGCGGAAGCGGCTTCCTGGCCATCTATCTCACCGGCCTGATGATCGGCAATCAGCCGGGGCGCCACCTCAACCACATCCTTCCCGTCCACGATGGGCTGGCATGGTTGAGCCAGATCGGGTTGTTCCTGGTGCTCGGCCTGCTGGTCACGCCATCGGAGATGGTCGATTACGCGCTGCCGAGCGCCATCCTGGGTATTGCCCTGATCGTGCTGGCACGTCCGGTCGCCGTGATGGTCTCGCTGGTCCCGTTTTTCAACTTCCGCTGGCGAGAGATCTGCTTCATCTCCTGGGTCGGGCTACGTGGGGCGGTCCCCATCGTGCTGGCCATCTTTCCCGTGATCAGCGGGGTCGAGAACGCGACGCTCTACTTCAATGTGGCGTTCTTCGTCGTCCTGATCTCCTTGCTGCTGCAGGGTTCGACCCTGGCTCGCGTCGCCCGCTGGATGCGCGTGGTATTGCCGGAAACCACCACCCCCGACCGTCGAGGGCAGTTGGGCGTCCTGCCGGAGAACGACTACGAGATGTTCGTCTACAAGGTCGAGAACGAATCGCTGGACGACGTGCCGATTCGGTTGCTGCGCCTGCCCTCGGGAACACTGATCTCGGCGATCTTCCGCCAGCACGCCATGCTGCACCCCAAAGGAAGCACCCGGTTGCGAATGGGAGACGTGATCTGCCTGATCGGTCGTACCGGGGACCTTCCCTCTCTCAACCGGCTTTTCAATGGGGAGGCGAAACTGAAACGGGAGCGAGCCTTCTTCGGTACCTTCACGCTCGATGGTGAAGCGCTCATGCAGGACGTCGCCGGCGCCTACGGTCTGACCCTGAGCCCGGGAGAGCAGGAGATGACGCTAGGGGAGTTCGTGGCGCTGCGCGTCGGCGGTCATCCCGTCGTCGGGGATGACGTCGACTGGCATGGGTTTCACTGGGTGGTCAGTGAGATGGAAGGCAACCGTGTCACCCGGGTGGGATTGCGTCTCTACCACTGACGCTACCGAATACCGTCGTTACTCGACGTCGGCATCATCGGTGGGGTTGTCGAGGCGCTTGCCGGTTTCGCGCGAGGTCATCCGGTTCATGCTGTCGGCTCGCTTCTGAGCCTCTGAGGCGTCCACGAAATGCCCCAGGCTGCCACCCGTGTCACCGTCATAGACTTCGTAGCATGTCTGCTCGGGATTACCGGGTTTGTGCGTCTTTCTGATCTCGACGAATGGTTCTGCCATGATGGAATCCTCCTGGGAATGCATCGACTTTCAGGTTAGCTGTGGTGATGGCGTTGTGGTGATGGCGTCGTACAGTCGGCTCGCGGGTGCATGGAGAAGGGCAGCGCGGGAAGCGATCAGTCCGGGTCTAGATCCCACTGCAGGCCGAACTGAAGGCCGTTGATCGCTTCGTCGATGAAGCCCGCATTCTGATCGTTGCCGTCGTCGTCGGCTTGCTCCAGCGACGTCTGTGCCTGCGGATCCGGCCATCCCAGTCGTGCCATGCACAACTGATACTCCCGCTCACCAGCGATCTGATGGGTCTGACGCTCGCAGGTGTCGCTGTCCCGCAGGAAGTTCGTGGCCGTCAGTCGCGGCGTCGCCGACACGCAGCCTGCCAAGAGAAGAGTCACGATGGAAAGGATTAACGCTCGGTGCATTGTCGACATCACTGGAAGCTAGATGCAGGGTAGCACCGTTTGCGAGTGCATCCGCCCCTTTGGTGAAAATTTCACCTGACAGCGATCAATGGGCCCCTATCTCGTTCACGAAGCAAGCCCGGTCGAGGGCAGGCGCCAGTTGAGCAGCACATCGTGATGCGTGATATGAATGACCCGAATCCGGTCATCGTCATCGAACTGCTCGACGAGACGCTCCCATTCGTGGATGGGCTCGTTCTCCGCCCGGCTGATAGTGACTTGGTGGTAATGATTGGTGTGCGCTTGCGAAATGAGCTGCTCGACACGACGGGCGAGCCGTTTCTCGGGCGTCGGGAAGGGGATGATCATCGATCGCTCCGCAATGACTGTTCATTCATACAGTATCCGCTATGGGCGGAGAGAAAACAACCCGCGTCGGGCGCGGGCAGGCTGTGCGCTACCGCGTCTAATGCGGATGACTTCCCATGTACGACCGAATGGCAGCCATGGTGGTCTGCATGTCGTTGCAGAATGACTGGGAGGGCTGGAATTCCGCGCCGCTCGCCAGCTTCTTCATCTCATCGTCGTGATTGGAGACCTGGCCGTTCTCGCGCAGGCCTCTGGCCATGCTGGTCAGCTCCTGTTGCGTTTGCTGCGGGTTGTCGCTGCTCGATATATAGGCGTCGATCTCCCGGGTCTGCTCGCTGACGTGCTTCATCAAGCTACCCGACGTGCACTCGAACTCCGCGGCCGTGGCCTGCGCTGACATGGTGGCCATGACCAGCAGCCCGGCAAAGGCGATATTTCTAGTGTGATGCAAGGCGATACCCCTCAAGTTGAATGATTTGTTTCCTTTACTGACCCACGACATGGACAGTGCCCGGCTCGCTGTCGGCGATCTCCAGGTCCGTGCCCCGAATGGCCGTTCCAAGCGCTTCACGGATGGACATCGTCCCGTGAATGCCATTGACCCGAACGCTAGCCGTCCTGGTCAAGTCGGTCTTCACGAAACAGCCAGTAGCGTGGGCCAGCTGCTGGGCCGTCTCGTCAAAGCGCCGCGCCGGGATATCGTAGTGTGCGACCTTGTCGCAGGCGTCCGTCGAGGCGACCGATGCGTGCGGCTCCTGACCCTGACTCGAACACCCGGCCAGGGCGGTGAGCGCGAGCGCCGCCAATGCACGTTTCATCCACTCCCTCCCGGCTTGCCACTGTGAGCCCATGAGTCACGAGAGTAGCGGCTAACGATCGAGGTGAATAGGCGGTGAGGGTGTCGATGTCTCTGCCACGGGCCGGAGAAGCGGGGCTGGGTACCGGCTACGGCGGCGTCCAGGCAGGCCTAGTGGAGGTAGCCAACGAATGGATTGACTCCCATTTTGGGAGACATTATGCTTCTCCCATATTGGGAGAGTGGCATGAGAGTTATCGCGAAAAGCACATTGCGCGCCTTTTGGGAGCAAGGCTACGACGAGGCCCAGACGCCGCTGACAGAGTGGTATCACATGATGTCCAAGGCCTCATGGAACACTCCTCAGGAACTCAAAGCCGAGATAGGCACAGCCAGCATCCTCAAGGCTGGCAGAGCCGTTTTCAATATCGGCGGTAACAAATACCGAGTCATCGTATCGATTCGGTACTCGCAACAGATCGCATGGGTGCGCTTCGTTGGAACTCACGCCCAGTACGATCAAGTAGACGCGGAGACCGTATGATGAACATTCAGCCTATCCACAACGATACCGACCTTCAGGCCGCTTTTGCTCGCCTGGAGGATCTTTGGGATGCTGCAGATGGCACCCCGGAGGCCGACGAGATCGAGGTTTTGTCCATCCTCATCGAGAAGTATGAGAACGAGCATTATCCGATTGGCCCGTCGCATCCAATCGAGGCGATCAAGTTCCATATGGAGCAACAAGGGTTGACTCAGCGCGACCTCGAGCCCTACATCGGCCCAAGCGGTCGGGTATCAGAGGTCTTGAACGGAAAACGACAGCTCAGCCTGAGAATGGTGAAGCGTCTTCATGAAGGCCTTCGCATACCCTACGAAAGCCTTATGGGTGGCGTCGCCGCCTAGGACCCCAAAGCCCCGCTCGAGCGGGGCTTTTCTTTATCTCGACCGATCCTGGTCACGCGCCCGCAGAGCGACTCCGCCCCTTCCGGCGTCAGCGGGATCGGGACTATCCTCCTCGGGCGGGTACTTGGCATCCATGGCCGGATTTCGAAGAAAAAAGCCTGGCAAGGGCGAGGGGCGGGCAAAGGAGTCACCCGGAGGTGGCTTGCGGGGAATAGAACAAAAAAGCCGTGCTGAGACGGCTATAGACCTACTGAATATCGGCTTCGACAAGGACCGGGATCGGCTGTTCAGTGTTGGTGACCTGATCGACCGAGGCCCGGCTTCCTTCGAGTGTCTGCATCTCGCGTTCGAGCCTTGGTTCTACAGTGTGCGCGGCAACCACGAGATTATGGCTCACGATGCGCTGAATGGTGTCGGTAGCCTGGAGCATTGGTTCATCAACGGCGGTAACTGGGTCGCATCCGAGAATCCGCTGGAGATGCGGCAGATCCTGAACGAGGCGATGCGTTACCTGCCGTATGCCCGAGAAGTCCAGATTGATGACAAGCGCGTCGGCATAGTTCACGCCGAGCCGCCGGGCGATTGGGGGCTGATTGAGCAAGGATAGCGGTGGCGACATCACCTCACTTTGCAATAGCAATGAGTGGTGGTCACCGCGAAGCAAGCAGGATGCAATCAACGATATCGAGAACGGGACAGATAGCTACTACACCCAAGATGAGTACGGCAGGACAGCCAATGTCCATGTCGCTGGCACGTTGCTGATGGGAAAGTATCTTAAGACTGATCCCGATTCATCGTGTTCCAACAATTTAGACAACCTACCGGACTGCTGAAACGGCACGGCACACGGCATACGATACGCCGTGCCGTTTCCAGCCCTACCGTGATGACAGCGCCTAGGTACAGAAACGGCACGACGGTACGGGACGAAAACGACACGATCGGCCCGTACCGGCTCGTTCACTACTCTTCGCTGTCGTCGTTCACGATCCAGACCGGAATACCATTCACGTTCTGACCAGTATCCCAGTCGTTCCTTTTCAGCGCGGCAGGCGGCGTACTCTCGGGTACTTCGAAGAAGTACGAGTAAACCATATCGCCGCCGCTGCTGCCGCGGTCTTCCTCGAGTTCCTCGGCGATGCCTGACTCCTCGAGCTCATCGGTGCTCATGTTCAGGTGGTTGGCTAGTGCTTCCATATCCATGTTTGTCTCCTGCGATGGGTGAGGTTCTAATCTCACGTAGCAGCAGGTCCGCTTGCAACCGGTTTTGTCCACCCGACTGACCGCGGGCTTGAACACTACACCGGCGATGATAGGGGGAAGGTATGAGCAGTTGGGTAGGCGAGTTGGTTGCGAATGGAGCCGGAGCCGCGATCGGGGCTTCGCTGGGTGGATACCTGGCTTTCGCGATCGGCCGAAAGCAGATCAGACAGACGAAGCTTGAACAGTGCATCACGCTACTGCGCGATATTGCCAACAGGAATCGGGAGGCTCTTTGGGATGCGTCTCGGCTACTACGCCAAGGACATAAGAATGATGCGTTAGGCTTGCTAAGCGAACGTGGCGTCCATGACATGGTTGAGTGGGTAGAAGATCTCTACACGCTCATAGAGGTCCATGCCCCAAAGCAGCTCAACCAGGCGGACAAGTTGCTGGTCTCGACACGCAATGCATCATCAGTGTTCACACATCTCTCAAAACGGCATGGGCCTGGCAATCCCCAAGACAATGCAGAGATGGGCGTGTATTTGACGGAGATCCGTGTCACTACTAGTAAGCTTTGTACCGACTTAAAAGGTGCTCTCCTGGTTCAGGCGAGCACCGTCTCTCAGTTTTCCCTACGTCGCTGGTTATGTCGGTATGCACGATACAGCTGGATCAAGCGCTATATGTGTTGGCGCTGGGTAAGAAGATACGCCTCGATATGCGCTCTCAGTACGGATAACCCTCGTAGACGACGATAGCCAAGTCAGTGCATAACGCCTGAAACATCCAGATTTCTGAATGAATAGAGTTTCTGGTGCATCGCAAACCAGAATCGACCGTAGTGTACAATAGGTGCTCCTTCATTCGCGGAGCGCACTATGGTCGAGATCACTCTGGCAGATCCATCAATACCCTGGCTGGAGATTGGAGTCGGCGCCGTAGCGACGCTTGGGGGCGCGGCTCTTGGCGCAGGGTTGGGGGCAAGAGGAGCGTATAGTGCTTCGGTAAGGGCCGGGAGACATCTCGTTCGACGCGAAAAACTTGAAGAAGCTCTGTTATTGCTAGACAGAGTCACTAGGCGCGATCGAGAGGAAATGGAACGTCTTATCAGTCTCGCTGAACATGACTATCCTGGAAACTTTGTAAGCTATTACGACAACCCGGATCATCGTCTTCATGAAGGTGCTTGGGACTAAGTAGGGTTGAAGCAACTGGTCGAGCTTTACTGCACTCCTAAGCTGGACCTGGCGATTAAGTTTCATGCTTGTTGTTCAGCCTTTAACGGCAAGTGCTTAAACCATTTTAATTTCGACAGCATTACTGCTGAGCTTCTATCGCCTTATCGTGAATGGAAGGCTGTTTCGGTCGAGCTCAGGGAGTCCCTACTGCACGAGCTAAAAATCAAGTAGCAGTCACCATTCGTTAAGCACCCCTCCAAAACCCCGTTACCATGAACATGACCACGCCGTGAGGCGTCATCATTCCTACCACTGTCGGGAGGCAGAGGATTCATGGACATCAAGTCTCAGCTCATTGCCGGCGTGCGTTGCAGGGTGCACGGCCCCCGGGGGCTAGCCATCTCGGTTCACCGGTACGATGGGATGGTACACGGTACGCCGTGCTGGTGGACCTGACGTTCCGCCCCAGACTTGGGAAAGGCGTCCGACGCCGGGATACTTTAAACTATTCGATCTCGCTCAAGAACCTCGAGGATAGGCTGGTTGCCGCTGGCGTACTGCCGGACGACCGGGGCTAGTACGTGCGCCGTTTCATCCTCGAGCCGCCGGTAGTGGATCGGAAAGCGGAGACCGGCACCTGGATCCAGATATCCGCGGCTGAGTGCAAAGGCAGCCTAAAGTTGTAAGCCGAGGACTACGCACAGCAGCGGCAATCTCCCATGGCTCGAATTGTTATCAGCGTGTAATGGTGAACCCGCAGTACAACCAAAATCACACTACGCAGGAGACCTGCCATGCCTACGACCGGAGAGAAGCCAGGAGTCGGTACCTACACATGTCGCAACTGTGGTGAGCAGGTGCATCTGGACGACCCGACGGACACGCTCCCGCCATGTCCCAGGTGTCATGGCACCGAGTTCGACTAAGTCAAACGGTACGGCGGCACGGCACACGGCACGCCGTGCCGTTTTCGTTCCGTTACTGCACCCAGAGAAAATCGATATGAGCGAATCGCAGGACCAATTGCCAGGTAGTGATGGCTTAGGCAATAACTACAGGGACGTACTTGCCGCCTTAGGTAGAGGGATCGCTGGAGCCGTGCCAGTTGCGGGTGGAATGCTCGCAGAGATAGTCGGTGCCGTGATACCTGGCCAGCGTGCAGATCGAATTACAGCCTATCTGCGTGCACTCTCAGAGCGTGTCGACCAGATGGATCGCGAAATCAAGGAAAACCTTGGTGAGCATGCCGAAAAAATAGACCTGATTGAGGAGGGAGGATATCAAGCGGCGCGAGCGACTACTCAAGAGCGAATTGGCATGATCGTCGAGGCAGTGACGCGAGGCTTGAGTGCCAGCGAGACCGATGTAGTGCGAAGGAAGCGCTTGCTGGTTCTACTGGGGGAGCTTGATGAAGACGAAGTGGCACTCCTCAACGCATATGGCCAGTCATACGGTAGTCGTGAAGGCAATCCGTTTGCGGCTATCGATCGTCCGCGGTCGCCGACGCTTAGCTCTGGCCAAGACGAACTGGATCGCCATGAGCTGTATCAGAGCGGCCAAGATCATCTGATACGTTTGAAGCTGCTTAGGAAGAACTTCAGTTCGGTAAAAAGAGGTGAACTACCCGAGTTCGACAGATCGACGGGGGAATTTAAGCACCGTGTCGAGGTTTCACCGCTTGGCCGTTTGCTTTTGAAGGAAGTTGGCATGCCTTCACCGTTTGACCAGGAGTAGCCTCTTTCATCCTTTAACCACCCCTCCAAAACCCCGGTACCATGAACGTGACCACGCCGTGAGGCGTCATCATTCCTACCACTGTCGGGAGACAGAGGATTCATGGACATCAAGTCTCAGCTCATTGCCGGCGTGCGTGATCGCGAGATGGGCTTCAGCGATCATCCCGCCGATCGCGGCGGCCCGAGGAAAGACGGCATCACCGAAGCCGTTGCTCGCCAGTACGGGTACCAGGGCGACATGCGGGACCTGCCCGATTCCCTCATCGACCACATCTACGCCGATCGCTACTGGCGCTCCCTCAACCTCGACGAATTCTCCCCGCTCAGCGAAGACCTGACGGTCGTGCTGTTCGACTATGGCGTCAATTCCGGCCCGGGTCGAGCCGCTCGCGACCTACAGCGCGCGCTGAACGTGCTCAATCGCCGCGGCGCCGACTATCCCGACATCGCTGCCGATGGCGCCATCGGTCCGAAGTCGATGGCCGCCGTGTCCGCGTTCGCCGCCAAGCACGGCGACGAGGGCGTCGAGATTCTGGCCGATATCGTGAACGGCATGCGCCTGGCGTTTCTCGTCGAGCTATCCGAGCGAGACGAATCCCAGGAAGCATTCACATTCGGCTGGCTGCGGCGGGTGATCCACCTGCTGTGGGCATGACCATGACCGGACATCACCGAGGTGATCGACATGCGGAGTCGTAACGTATGGAACAGCAGACGACGACACCGGACGGGCTATGGCTGGTT
>NZ_CEXLVS010000111.1:0-12824 GCF_982684285.1 Salinicola sp.
CCAATGCCCCTTGGATCTACGCCGGATGCGCCTCTGCTGTTTTCCGCTTTGTGTACCAGTGGGGTGTCGATCATCGCCCCCGGCGGCTTCGGAGGCGTTTATGTGCGATGCCGTAGTCAGCGTATCTGCTCCAGTGACCGCCCTTGTGGACTTCAACGAAACCTGGGCGATGGTTATTGGAATTGCTGTCGGTCTTGCTGGTCCTGAAGTTGTCCGGAGTGCCGTTGTCGCTCGGATAAGGGCGGCATCGAAGGCAGCGGCCAGGGTGTTTCTCAAGGGAGATGATGATGCCGGGCAGTGAGTCTCTACACGACCAGGTGAGGCGAGAGCGGGAGCGCGCCGACCGGGAATCAGGCAGGGCGGACCACCAGCGCCGCCGCGGCAACGTGTCGTACGGCCTCATGGTGGTCTCCGTGATCGGCGTCATCGTCACCGGTTATCTGTGGTTCAACGCCGATTCGCGCGCCAACGAACTGGAACGCGCTCTTTCGGTCGCCGAAAAGACCGGCCAGCAGCGACTCGAGGACCAGGCGGCCGACTACGAATACCGGCTCGACATGCAGGAAGCCGACTACGAACGGCAGTTGGCCCGCGAAAAGCGGATCAATGACGTCTACAGCGAGCGCACCGGCGCCAAGCCGCCGTCATTCATGGGTGCGGTCAAGACTCGGTTATCCGGACAACCTTGATGGTACTTACAAGTCCACTAGGAATTTGAGGCTTCGATAGAGATCGACTTTTCGTTTCGTTACAGCCGCGAGCGAGGCAGAAGCTATGATCAGGCCTACCGTTACAACCAAGTGAAGGATTTTGTTGCCAGTTTCCAGATTATTTATCTCTGTGAATTGATCAAAGAGGGGAGGGTAGCCCACAGTTAGCGCTGCCAGGATCCAATATGCGGAGAACCACCTATTCCGGTTCCGCCGATACCAGGCCAAGCTTTTTCGCTTAGTAAAAAAAGCCGATGTATAGGGATCTAGTCCCAGTAATCCAGAGCCGAGGGAGAGATAGTCTAGGCCAGGATTCAAAACACCGCGCTGAAAGACTAAAGTTGCGTGTTCGACCGGGATGAAGCGTCTACTATAGTCGGCGAGTAGATTCTTAAGCAGCAGGTCGGGCCACTTCTTTTCGTTGCTTTCTATTCGTGATGCCAGTTCTTGACCAATTGTTGCTCGCAGGTTCACGTAATGATGCTGCTTTGACTGTTTTCGCCCTGCTTGACCAACGTAGAAACCCACTGCAGCACTGACAATGATGCCAAATACGGCCACAGCTATGGATATGTAATCGGCCATTAGCACCGCTCTCTTTTCAGCCACTTGTGTCAGATGGCGGAGAATAGGGTGCACCTGGATCAAAAGCAAAATAGGAGCAGCACGCCGTGAGGCGTCCTGACGACAAGTGGCAAAGCCGAAGGGCAAACGCCACGACTGGGAAGCTGTCGAGTCAGACTACCGGACCGGCCGATTCTCACTGCAGCAGCTCGCCGACAAGCACGGGCCCAGCAAGTCCCAGGTGGTACGGGCTGGGAGAAAGATCTGACCCAGGCCATCCAGTAGCACACGCGAGCGAAGCTCTCGCGACAGGATGCCGGCGAGTCCGGGACACCGGAATATGACATCGTAGAACGTGCCGCGACCGAAAACGCGGCCATCGTTTAGATCCATCGCGAAACCCTCGAAACAGTGGCGCAGCTTCAACACCCGTTTCGTTGACAGGCTGACCGCGCAACTAAACAAGGGAACGCGCGAGGTCATGACGAAGACCGGCGACGTCATCGAGATCGATCTCGACCTAGACTACATAGGGAAATGCATCGGTCACGGTACAAGCAGAATCGAACGCGTTATCCGTCTCGAACGTCAGGCGTACGGCCTGGACGTCGATTCTGATCGGTCAGCACGTCGTGCGCTGCGTCATCAAACGCGACTGCGCTTGGCAGCCGGCCGTATCACAAGGCTAGCTAGCAACCGGTGCCAGGCTCGTTCTGGGGTCAGGCGATTCTCGAGCTGATGACTGACATCCAGGATACCTACAACGCCACGGCCAGGAGCCTGATCAACAACCTGGCTATCTGGTCCGGCCTCAGGTCGACGTCATCACTGACCGTATCCAGCCCGGCGAGGACATAACCTCTTCCCTTCCCTGGAAGACGAAGAGTTCAATGGCAATGAATAGCGACACGGTGGTGCGGTTTTTCGTGCCGCCGAGCTGAGCGTGCCTACTCCGATGTCAATAAGCTGGGGAAGATGGACCGATGGAGAAAAGCAAGTGCTCTGGCCAGGAGCAAGGGCGACATCCTTAAGCTGCGCAAGCCCTTGATGCGAGCACAGCGTAAGCTGAACGGGCTCAGAAAGCAGAAAAAAAGGCCAGCTAAGTAGCTGACCTTTCTCGAAAAGTGGCGGAGGGACAGGGATTCGAACCCTGGGTAGGCTATTAACCTACGCCGGTTTTCAAGACCGGTGCATTCAACCGCTCTGCCATCCCTCCGGCTTACGGCGGGGAATACTACCAGCTTATCGGGGCGCGTCAATAGGTTCTTTAGCTTTCAAGGAGTTATTTCGCTTTGACGCGAGCGTATAACGCTTGTCAGGGGAACTTTGCAAGGGCATTCTGGTCTACGGGTGAGTATTAACAGAACTGAGGGGACGACAAATGGATTACCGAACGTCGCACGACATCACCGATCGCCGATCGAGTGCGGTCAGCACCAACAAGGTGTTGCGCAACACCTACATGTTGCTGGCCATGACACTGCTGTTCTCTGCCGTGACCGCTGGCGTCGCCATGGCCATGGGCGTCACGCAACTCAACATCTTCGTATTCTTCATCGGCGCCTATGGCCTGATGTTCCTGGTCCACAAGACCGCCAACTCCGGTGCCGGCATTGCGGCGATCTTCGCCTTCACCGGCTTCATGGGCTTCACGCTGGGGCCGATCATCGACCTCTACCTGTCGATTCCCAACGGCGCACAGCTGGTGATGACGGCGCTGGGCATGACCGCCGCAACCTTCCTGGGGCTATCGGCCGTGGCGCTGATCACGCGCAAGGATTTCAGCTTCCTGGGCAACTTCATGATGGCAGGCGCCATCGTGCTGGTCCTGGCCATGGTGGCCGCGTTGATCTTCAACATCCCGGGCCTGGCGCTGGCAGTCTCCGCCGGTTTCGTGCTGTTCTCGTCGGCGGCGATTCTGTACCAGACCAGTGAAATCGTGAATCGTGCCGGGGAGACCAACTACATCCTGGCGACCGTGACGCTCTACGTTTCGATCTACAATCTGTTCATCAGCCTGCTGTCGATCCTGGGGGTCATGTCTCGCGACTGACCTTAACGGCTTGATATCGACGCACGGCTCGATATCGACGGAAACGGGGCCCCACTACGGTGGGGCCTCGCCGTTTGGTACCATTGTCGTTGCAGATCTATCCCGGCAGCTTGCACGGAACCATCGGTCGTCATGCTCAATTACGCGTTACTGTTACATGCCGCGCCCTACAGTCACCAGGCGGCGTTGTCGGCGCTACGCTTTGCCGACACCGTCGTGGCGAATGGTCATCGAATGAAGACGGTCTTTTTCTATCACGACGGCGTCCACAACGCTTCGGCCCTGATGGCACCGCCGCAGGACGAGGTGCACCTGGCCGACGGCTGGAAGCGGCTTCACCAAGAACATGGCACCGAGCTGCTGGTTTGCGTGGCAGCCGGGTTGCGACGGGGGCTGCTGGACGTCAGCGAAGCCAACCGTCATGGAGCGGTGTCGCACAGCCTCGAGGCCCCATTCGAATTGACCGGTGTCGGCCAGCTCATCGATGCCATGCTGACCAGTGACCGAATGATCACCTTCGCGCCATGACCGACGTCTCTACCTCCCGCCCCGTACCGCAGGATCTATTGGTGGTGTTGCGCCATCCGCCCCACGGTACCCATTGGCTGCGCGAAGGGCTGGATGTGGCGCTGGTCGCCGCGGCGTTCGGCCAACGCGTCGGCCTGCTGTTTCAGGGGGATGGCATCTACGCGCTGTTGAAGGGGCAACAGGCCGGCGCCTTGGGCCAGAAGGGCACCCATCCGCAGCTCGCCATGCTGGAGATGTACGACATCGAGACGCTGTGGGTCAGCGCCAGGGGGCTGAACGAACGCGGCCTCTCGGCGGACGACCTGATGCTGCCGGTGGTACCCTTGGAGGCCAGCGCCGTGACGGAGCTTCTCCAGCGCCACCCCCACACCTTGATTTTCTAGGCTCGGAACGACGTTCATGATGCTGCATCTGCTCAACCGGTCCCCGCGATCGACCGCCACTTACCAGGATCTGAGCGAAGCTTTCGGCGCGGACGACCACCTGCTGCTGATCGAGGACGCCTGCTACGCAGCGCAGGCCTCGGCCAGCGCGGCACTCGAACCCTTCGGCGGGCGCGTCTCCGTGCTCCAGGAGGATCTGGTCTCCCGAGGATTGGCCGAGCGGATCGATCCTTCCGTCGGTGTCATCGACATGAACGGCTTCCTGGCGCTGACGGAGACCCACGAACGCTGCGTGAGCTGGTTCTGATGGCGACCATGACGGCAACAACATTGATGGTGGACGGCCATCCTGTCGCCCTCGATCCCGAGGGCTACCTGGTCTCGCTCGACGACTGGTCGGAGCGCGTCGCCGAGGCATTGGCCGCGGACGAGGGGCGCGAGCTGACGCCCGATCACTGGGAGGTCATCTGGGTGCTGCGCGACTTCTACCGGCGCTTCGAGACGGCGCCGGCCATGCGCCCGCTGGTCAAGGCGGTGAAGCAGGCCTTGGGAGAGGAGAAGGGCAACTCGATCCACCTGATGCGGCTGTTCCCCGAAAGCCCGGCCAAGGTCGGAGCCCGCCTGGCAGGCCTGCCCAAGCCGACCAACTGCCTCTAGCCACCGATTAGCGCCATGAACTTCCTTGCCCACGCCTGGCTTTCACGTCAAGGCAGCGACGACTTCCTCTACGGCAATCTGGTTGCCGACGGCGTCAAGGGCGCGCATCTGGAGTCGTGGCCGCCGGCCGTGGCCGCGGGCATTCGCCACCATCGCCAGGTGGATGCCGCCATCGACCGTCACGCTGAGGTGCTGCGTCTGCTGCGGATGGCGCCGCAGGCCCAGCGACGTTTTGCCGGAATCGCGCTGGATCTGGTCTGGGACCACTTCCTGGCCAGCCGCTACCCGGATGCGCGGTTGGTCGAGCGCTGCTATCGAGTGCTCGGGGAGCGGCGGGCGCCATCGCGCCTCGAGGGGATGGTGCCTGCCATGATCGACGGCGACTGGTTGCAGCGCTACGCCGACTTCGATTTCACCTGCCGTGCCATTGCCGGCATCGGCCAGCGGCTGCGCGGCCCCAATCAGCTCGCTGCGCTGACGCCCTGGTTACGCGCGGAGTACGCCAGCCTCGAAGCCGCTTTCGTCGCCCTGTGGCCCGACATGCAGCAGCGATTCCGCGAGTGAATCGCCGCACCGGCGTCTGGGCGCTGGGGCTGGCGCGCCGCTGATCTAGCCCTGTAGCCACAGGCAGTCGACCCGATCGCCGGGGCGAATATGGCTATCGGCAGGGATGACGGCAAAGGCATTCGTCTCTGCGCAGGAGGTCAAGACCGCCGAGCTCTGCTCGGGGTAAGCCGTGGCGAGGATGCGCTCCCCTCGAAACTCGAGATTGGCGCGCATGTAGTGACGTCGCCCCTGGGTTCGGGTCTCGAACTGGGCCTCGGCGCCGATCACCGGGAGCGACTCCAGGTCATGGCAGCCCTGGAGCCTGCCCAGCAGCGGCCGCAGATAGAGCCAGGCGCCGACATAGCTCGATACCGGGTTGCCGGGCAGCCCCACCAGGCGCGCGGAACCGATCGTCCCCAGCGCCAGCGGCTTGCCCGGCCGCATTGCCAGGCGCCAGAGCGAGAGCGTTCCGAGCCGTTCGAGAGCCGGCTTGACGTGATCCTCCTCGCCGACACTGACACCGCCCGTGGTCACGATGACATCGGCAACGGCCGCGGCTTGCTCCAGCCGCGCCAGGGTGGTGTCGAAATCGTCGGCAACCCGGATCTGGCTAACCAGTTCGCCACCGAAGCGCCGGATCAGGGTGGCCAGCATCGGGCCGTTGCTATTGTAGATCTGTCCGCGGGCCAGGGGCTGGCCGGGCTCGACGATCTCGTCTCCGGTGAGCAGCAGTGCCACTTTCGGCCGCCTGACCACGTCGACCGTCGAGCACCCCTGGCCGGCGAGCAACCCCAGCGCGGCGGCACCCAGTCGCGTGCCGGCGGTGAGCAGCGGCTGCCCGGTGGTCACGTCCAGCCCCCGACGTCGCACGTTCTGCCCGGCCTGGGTCACGGGAACGATCGCGCTCTCCCCGACCAGTTCGACGTTTTCCTGGATTGCCACGCAATCCGCCCCGGCCGGTATCTCGCTGCCGGTGAAGATCCGTGCGCAGGTGCCGGGGATCAGCGGCTGCGGTGGCTGGCCGGCGGGGATACGCTGGGAGATCGGCAGCTGCCTGCCACTGTCCGCGCTGGCCAGCGCGAATCCATCCATGGCGCTGTTGTCCGCCGGCGGCACATCGATGGCGGCCCGCACGTCGTCCCTCAGCACGCGGCCGTCGGCGTCCGGGCAGGCGATGCGCTCGCCTTCGAGCCGCGAGACGCCCTCGAGCAGCGCTTCCAGGGCACGCTCGACGCTCTGGAGTTCTTGGGGTCTCTCAGCCATGATCCTGCGTGCCTCGTCCCGGGATCACCAGATTGGCGAAGTTGCAGGGTCGGTGGCGGCTATCCAGCTGCTCCTCGAGAATCCGGTCCCAGCCGGTGCGGCAGGCGCCGGTGGAACCGGGCAGACAGAAGATCACGGTGGCGTTGGACAGGCCGCCCAGGCAGCGGCTCTGCACGGTCGAGCTGCCGATCTCCTCGAACGAGAGCTGACGGAAGAGCTCGCCGAACCCTTCGATGTGCTTGTCGAGTAGCGGGGCGACGGCTTCGGGCGTGGAGTCGCGGCCGGTGAATCCGGTGCCGCCTGTCGTCAGCACGACCTGCACGTCATCGTCGGCGATCCATCCCGCGACCACGGCCCGGATCCGGTAGACGTCGTCAGGCACGATGCGTTTCTCGGCGAGGCGATGTCCCGCCGCCTCGAGCCTCTCGACGAGGGTCTGCCCGGAGCGGTCGCCAGCCTCGTCCCGTGTATCCGAGATCGTCAGTACCGCGATCGACAGCGGAATCATGGGCGACTCGCTCATGACGCCTCCCGACCGCCATCGGCCCCGACCTTGCGTGCCTGGCGCGCCTCCAGCGCAGCGAGCTGCTCATCGGTCGCCGGCGCCTGATGGTGAGCCTTCCATTCGGCGTAGGGCATGCCGTAGACGTACTCCCGCGCCGTTTCATAATCCAGCTCGGCGCCGCGCGTCTCGGCCGCACTGACCAGCCACTTGGAGAGACAGTTGCGGCAGAAATCCGCCAGGATCATCAGATCGATGTTCTGGACGTCCCTGTTCGCGTCAAGATGACGAAGCAGCCGGCGAAATGCGGCGGCTTCCAGTTCGGTGCGGGTCTGCTCATCGAGGTGGTGCATGGCAGCAACTCCTGTCGTGGAGGATGGTTGGCATTCAGGGCCGGATGACCGTGGCGTCTCGGTCAGTCGTTATCGCCGGGCGTGCAGACCGAGAGCACCACGGCATCGTTCGGACTCGTGGAGACCAGGGCGTGGCCCATGTCGCTGTCGAAATAGAGCGAATCGCCGGCCGCCATCGCCAGGGGTTCGTAGAGTTCCGAGTAAATCAGGATTTCCCCTTCGAGGATCATCAGGAACTCCTCGCCGTCGTGGCGGACCCACTCCTGGAACTCCTCGAAGCGACGCGCCCGCACGATGGTCTTGAACGGGATCATCCGCTTCTGCGCCAGCTGGCACGAGAGCAGCTCGTGCTCGTAGGTCGGGGTGGGGTGCCGCTTGCCGTCGCCACGCGGGGTGAGATCGCGTCGGCCGCTGGACTGGCGTCTGGGCTTGGTCGGCTTGAGCAGCTGGGGGAGATCGATGCCCAGGCCGGTAATCAGCTTCTGGACGGCGGTGAACGTCGGCGAGATCTGGTCGTTCTCGATCTTGGACAGCGTCGAACGTGCCAGACCGGTACGCGTACTGACGTCGCCCAATGTCCACTGGTTCGAGAGCCGTATCTCCTTGAGCCGTTCGCCCAGGCGCAGGGGCTCGACGAAGGCTTTGCGACCGGCGGCGATACGCAGTGCGGCATCCTGATCGTTACTGGCGGCCATGAAACTCTCTGTCGGGAGCGTGGAGTGTCGAGTCGTTGTCTCGTGTCGGAATGCAAGAATATCACAGCGTGAGGCGGCGGCTCTGCGCCGAGAACGACCTCTGCGACACCTCAGACCGAATAGGCGTGGCCCAGCAGCGCGATCAGGTGCGCCTCGACGCTCAGTGGCAAGGTCTTGAGGTGATATCCACCCTCCAGCACCGAGACCAGCTTGCCGCCGGCGTGACGGCGAGCGACATCCATGGCGAGCGCAGTCACCCAGTGGAAATCCTCGTGATCGAGTGCCAGCTGGCCCAGCGGGTCGTCACGGTGGGCATCGAAACCGCTGGAGAGGAGCACCAACTGGGGGCGATGACGCTCCAGCGCCGGCAACCAGTGCTGCTCGACGGCGGTTCTGAACCCCCGACTACCCGTGCCGGCAGGCAAGGGGGTGTTGACGATGTTGGGCCACGCGCCGGTCAGGTAGCGCCACGGATAGAACGCCTCCTGGTAACTGCTGCAGACCAGCACCGCCGGATCGTCATGGAAGATATCCAGCGTGCCGTTGCCCTGATGGACGTCGAAATCGAGAATGGCAATCCGCTCGATGCCGTGGGCGGCCCTGGCATGGGCGGCCGCCACGGCGACGTTGTTGTAGAAGCAGAAACCCATCGCCAGCGCGCGCTCGGCGTGATGGCCGGGTGGACGGACGGCGCAGAACACGTTGTCGGCGCGGTTGCCGCAGACCAGATCGACACCGCGGACCGCCGCGCCGGCCGCGAGCGATGCCGCGTCCAGTGAGTGAGGCCCCATGCGGGTGTCGCTATCGAGTTGCTGGAGGCCGCTTTGCGGTCGCTGGGCATTCAGCGCACTGAGGTAATCTGGGGCATGCACCCGCTCCAGCTGGAGCACCGATGCCGGGCCGGGTTCCGACTGCATCGTCTGCTGCAGCACGCCGCTGAGCATCAGTCTCGCGCGGATGGCCTCGAGTCGCATGGGGGACTCCGGATGATGGGAGCCCATGTCGTGCAGCGCGATGTCGGGATGGGTGAGATAGGAGGTGATCATTGGGACTCGCCGGCCGGTTCGAGGTGGCTCCATTCTGGGCGAGGCCGGCGCAACAAGTCACATCGTCTCGCTGCGACTTTGGTCTAGGGTCTGAACCTCGATGACGTGACCGTGTAGGGTTGAACGCATCATTGTCGACGTCGTGAGGTTCGCGGTGGCCACGCAATTCCTGCGCCGTTTTTTCGCGCCGAGATCACTGGTGGTGATCGGCGCCTCCCCCAAGCCGGAATCGATGGGGGGAATCGTCCTGCAAAATCTGCTGCAGGCCGGCTTTGCAGGGCCGGTCTGGGCGGTCAACCCACGGGGATACCAGGAGGTTCATGGCGTGACTTGCTTCCGGCGTATCGCCGATCTCCCCGAGATTCCCGATCTCGCCGTCGTCTGCTCGCCGCTGAGCGGGGTTCCGACGGTGCTGGAGCGGCTGGGGCGCAGGCAGGTCAGGGCAGCGCTGATCGTATCGGGGGGAGCATCGCTGGACGCCGATTCCAGCGACGGCAGAGCGTTGCGCGCGCGACTGCAACGGGCGACATTGCGCTCCGGCATGCGGGTGCTCGGGCCGGAGTGCCTGGGCATCGCCGTTCCCTCCATGAAGCTCAACGCCACCTACGCCAGCCAGCCGATAGGCGATGGCAGCGTCGCCTACCTCGGCCAGTCCGGCATGCTGGGGAACGCGATGATCGACTGGGCCGCCGGTCGCGAGATCGGCTTTTCCCATCTTGTCACACTGGGCGACAGCCTCGACGTGCAGCTGCCCGACCTCATCGACTATCTGAACCAGTCCGGCCGCTGCCGCGCGCTGCTGCTGCATCTGGAAGCCTTCGCCAATGCACGTCATTTCATGACGGCGCTACGGGAGTCGTCGCGCAATCGCCTGGTACTGGCGATCAAGAGCGGGCGTACCCCCGAGGCGACCCTCAGTCCGGTACCGCCGACTGCCGGTGTCGATCGTCGAGATAGCATCGTCGATGCCGCACTGGCCCGGGCCGGGGTCGTGCGGGTCGGTGATTCCGACGAGCTGTTCGATGCCCTGGAGACGCTGTCGCGGCTCAAGCCACCGAAAGGCGACCGTCTGGCGATCGTGTCGAACGGCGTGGGCCCCGCGCTGCTGGCGATCGACAGGTTGATCGATGGCGGAGGCCGGCTGGCAGAGCTCGGCGAGGGCACCGCCGAGGCGTTGATGGCGCGCCGGCTGGATGTCAGCAGACCGGGACGCAACCCGGTCGACCTGGGTGGAAGCGCGACCCCGGACGACTATCTGAGCGCGCTGGAGATCGTGACCCGCGACCCCAACGTCGACGCGGTTCTGGTCCTCCACGCCCCGACGCGGCTGGCGCCGTCGCTGGCAACGGCCAACGCCCTGATCGACGCGCGCCAGCGCTTACGCCACCGCCTGCTGGTGAGCTGGATGGGCTTGAAGGAGGCGCTCGAGGCTCGCGCGGCCTGCAATCGCGCCGGCATTCCCAGCTACGTGTCCCCGGAAAAGGCGGTCAGGGCCTTTCTCCACCTGGTGCGCTATCGCCAGGTACAGCATCTACTGCAGGAGACGCCTCCCTCGCTGCCATTCGACTCCAGTGCCGACAGCCGGCAGCGCTGTCACGCGCTCATCGACGACGCCCTGGCCCGTCGGCGAGACCGGCTGACCCACCAGGAGACCGGCGACGTACTGGCCGCCTACGGCATCGAGTGCGCCCCCAGCGAGTACGTGTTCGACCTGGAGCAGGCGGAGCGTGCCACCGAGCGACTGCAAGGCCCCTGGGCGGTCAAGATCGTCCATCGCGACAACTGCGAGCCGTTTCGCTACTGGGGCGAGTCCCGGCGGCAGGCGATCTCGCTGGTTCAGGATCTGGAGCAGCCGGGCAGCGTGGTGGACGCCGTCGTGCGGCTGGAGGCCCGGGTCGGCGAAGCGCTGCCGGACAGCCCCATCTACAGCTACTGCCTCCAGACCATGCAGCGCGGCAAGGGGTCGCTGCAGCTGTGTGCCGGTATCACGCGGGATGCCGAATTCGGCCCGGTCATCGTGTTCGGCATGGGGGGCTACAAGGTCGACGTCATGGCCGACCGCCAGACGGCGCTGCCGCCGCTCAACATGCGCCTGGCGGAAGAGCTGCTGGACCGCACGCGGGCGGGCCGCCTGATCCGGGAGCACAGCGAGGACCCGGACAGCGCCGTCGGCTGGGTCGCCCGCCTGCTGGTCAAGCTCTCCCAGATGGCCTCGGATCTGCCGCGCCTCAAGGGGCTCGAGATCAATCCGCTACTGCTCAATCACGAAGGGATGATGGCGGTCGACTTCGCGCTCGATCTGGGGCCGGCGTCGATCCAGGCGATCATGCCCTATCCGGAGCAGTTGCGGGAGACCGTGACACTGAACGGCATGGAGATCGAAATCCGGCCGATTCGTGGCGAGGATGCGCCGTTGATCACCCATTTCCATACCTTCCTCTCCGAGCAGAGCATCCGGTACCGCTACTTCCATCACAAGGCCGTCCTGTCACCCCGGGAGCTGTCACAACTGAGCCAGATCAACTACGACCGCCAGATGGCGTTCATTGCGGTGCGTCGTGTCGAGCAGGCTCCCAGCCAGCAGGGCGGGGAAGTCGGCACGGCTGCGCGACAGGAGGAGATGCTCGGCGTGGTGAGGGTATGGAACGACTCCGACAACATCCGCACCGAGTTCTCGATCATCGTTCGCGATGATCTCCATGGCATCGGCCTGGGACGCCGATTGATGCAGAAGATGATCGACTACAGCCGGCAGGTGGGGACGCTGGTCATGGTCGGGACGATCCTCAGCGACAACCTGCCGATGCGGCGGCTGTTGACCGCGCTCGGGTTCACGCTGCGGACCAACGTCGAGGAGGGCGCGGTGGAAGCCACGCTGAAGCTGAACGAACCGCAGAGCGACTGGCAGCGCCATCGCCTCGACGCGGCTCTGGATTGATCGGGAAGGAGGAACCGGAGCAGGCTTTGAACGCTCATTCAATTATAAGATATTGTCATTTGAAGGGTTATTGATAAAACCGTATGATACGAAACCTAACAACACTAACAGATACCGTTCGACACGCATCGTGACGACCGCGTGAAGGGCATTTTCTGCTTTGCCAACCTTAGGCCTGACATGACCGACACACAGCAAACCAAGATTCAAGTGCGGAACTTGAGCAAGGTGTTCGGCGACGACGCCAAGAAAGCACTCAAGCTACGCGACGAGGGCCTCAACCGCGCCCAGATCCTCGAAAAGACCGGGCAGACCCTCGGGCTCTCCAATATCAACTTCGATGTCCGGGAAGGCGAGCTCCTCGTCATCATGGGGCTCTCCGGCTCGGGCAAGTCGACGCTGATCCGCTGCCTCAATCGTCTGATCGAGCCCACCGAGGGCGACATCATCATCGGCGGCGAGAATATTCCCCAGCTCAGCGACAAGGCGCTGCTCCACTGCCGTCGCCGACACTTCTCGATGGTGTTCCAGAACTTCGCGCTGTTTCCGCACCGCACGGTGCAGATTAACGCCGAATATGGACTCG
>NZ_CEXLVS010000112.1:0-12815 GCF_982684285.1 Salinicola sp.
CTGCTCCAGGAGGCGCGCCAGCGCCGCCAGCAGCGGCCGGAGGGAGACACCGCACCCAAGCCCGCCGCCACCAGCGTCGACGAGCGCTTTACCCGCTTCGACCGCCATCCGGGCTACCAGCAGCTCAAGATGATGCGCGAGGGCGGCAAGCGGCTGGGTATCCCCGACCCGTTCTTCAAGGTCCACGAAAGCACCGCCGACGCCACCACGGTGATCAAGGGGCGGTCGTGCATCAACTTCGCCAGCTACAACTACCTGGGGCTGGCACATCATCCCCGGGTGATCCAGGCCGGTATCGACGCCCTGGAGCGCTACGGCAGCTCGGTCTCCGCCAGCCGCCCGGTGTCAGGCGAACGTCCGATCCACCATGAACTGGAGCGGGCCATCGCCGACACCTACGAAGTCGAGGAGGCCGTGGTCTTCGTCAGCGGCCACGCCACCAACGTCTCGACGCTGGGCTACCTGCTCGGCCCCAAGGATCTCCTCCTCCACGACGAGTACATCCACAACAGCACCGTGGTCGGCGCGCAGCTTTCCGGCGCACGGCGCATGAGCTTCGCGCACAACGACCCGGTCGCGCTCGAGAACCTGCTGGCGCGTCATCGTCGCCAGTTCGAGCGCGTGGTGGTGGTGATCGAAGGGCTCTACAGCATGGATGGCGACGCCCCGGACCTGAAGCGCTTCGTCGAGATCAAGCGCCGCCACCAGGCCTGGCTGATGGTGGACGAGGCCCACTCCTTCGCGGTGATGGGCGACCGGGGTCTGGGTCTGCGGGAGTACTGCGACGTGGCCTCCACCGACGTCGACATCTGGATGGGCACCCTCTCCAAGACGCTCTCCGGCTGCGGTGGCTACATCGCCGGCTGCCGGGAGCTGGTGGAGATGCTGCGCTACTTCGCGCCGGGTTTCCTCTACAGCGTCGGCATGCCTGCCCAGGTCGCCGGGCCATCCCTCGCCGCACTCCAGGTGATGAAGGATGAACCCGAACGGCTGAAGCGGCTGCACGACATCTCGCGCTACTTCCTCGAGCAGGCCAGGCTCAAGGGCTTCGACATCGGCGAGAGCATCGGCGTCGCCGTGGTGCCGATCATCGTCGGCAGCTCCGTGCTCGCCGCCGGCCTGTCCGATGCCCTGCTCCAGCACGACATCAACGTGCAGCCGATCCTACACCCGGCGGTGCCCGAGAAGAGCGCGAGGCTACGGTTCTTCCTCAACTGCGACCATACCCGCGAACAGATCGACCAGACCCTCGACGTGCTGGCAACGGAATGGAAGGCGCGAGCCAGCTAGCGTACACCCCCTCTCGAGGGCGATGAGACACGGCCTTGCCACCTGACGGGTGACAAGGCCGTTTTGCTGCCGAAGTGATCGATGACGACAACGCACGAGTCGTGATCGCGATGCGCTGCCCTCCCATCACTGCCCTGCAAGAGCAATGAATCTCGCCTTGAAGTAACCTATAGGTTACCATCATGATATGAAGATCGAGCTTCGTGAATTCCTGCGCAAAGATGGAACGAGCCCCTACCACGAGTGGTTTGCGGGGCTCGATGCCCAAGCGGCGGCAAAGGTAGCTGCCGCCGAGTACCACATGTCGATGGGCAACACCTCCAGCATAAAATGGTTCGAAGGAATCGGTGAATACCGGATCGACTGGGGGCCGGGATATCGGATCTATCTGGCTCGGGATGGCGAAGAGCTGATCATACTGTTTGGCGGGGGCACCAAGAAGCGCCAGCAGGCTGACATCGATAACGCCAAGGCACTGCGCGAGGAGTACAAGCAGCGCAAGCATCAAGCGAAGAAGGGAGAGAAATGATATGGCATTGACTCGTGACTTCAAAACGAAGATCGCTGCCCGCGTCGAGAACGACCCGGCATTCGCCAAGGCGATGCTGGACGAGGCGGTAACGCTCTTTCTCAATGGCGAGCCGGACTGCGCTCGCGTGATGCTGCGCGACCTGGTGAACGCCACCGTGGGATTCGAGGCGCTGGCCGAAGAGACCGGAAGACCCAGCAAGAGCCTGCATCGCATGTTGTCCTCCTCCGGTAATCCCGGCATGGACAACTTGGCGGCGATTTTGGGCGCCGTTCGCAAAGCATTGAAGGTCAACCTGGAAGTGCATGCCGTCAGCGCAGCTTGAGCAGCATGCTCGATCCGCGACGTGCAGGAAACGGAGTGGAAGACGCGGGCCAGCTAGCGTACCCCCCCCTTCTCGAGGGCGATGAGACACGGCCTTGCCACCTGACGACTTGACGGGTGACAAGGCCGTTTTGCTGCCTAACAATGAAGGTCGCACAGGAACCTGTATTGACTATCGCCTTTCCGACAGACGGCACGCACCAGACTCGCAATATCTAGAAGCCAGCTTCCTTCTGGTGTCGAATGGCTAGCACCACGACAACATCACCATCGATACGGTAGCGGGCGACATAGCCGCTATCGCCATGATCGATCATCCAGTCCCGATACTCTGCAGGCAGATCCTCGACAAGGCGCCCGATATGGGGCAACCCCCCGAGTGCCCGAACGCTTTGGATGATGGCTTTCGCAGCCCTTTCAGCCGCTGCCGGGTTCTTCGGTCGCAGAAAATCACGCGATGGCTCCAGATCCCGAATCGCTGCGGAGGCAAAAATTACTCGTGCCATGTTGGGCCTGGCACCTCGTTATTCGTGCCCCAACTGGTCAACCACTCTTCTACTTCGTCAGCGGTCACATGCATACCGGTGGCCTGGTAATGTTCCCAAGCCTTGAGCGTATCCCGTCTGAACGCTTCCTGCTTTTCTTCGCGGCCCACATATTGTTCGATGGCCTCGCGCATTAGCCAATGCGCCGAGCGCCTGCGAGCGTTAGCTAAATGCTGGATTCGATCTCTCAGGTCGTCGTCGAGCTTGATGGACGTCGGCTTCGCCATAGTGGCCTCCATAGTCAGAAGTAATACCTATAACTGCTATAAACTGGCCAAATCTGACTGTCGATGACGGCAGGCACCGATATTTCTTTACGACCGTGAGCGTTGCAACCCTGCTTACACTTCCATGCGCCTTTCGAGCCGCAGCTAGTGCAGAGGCGGCGATTACGGATCACTCATAATGGCTCCAGAGGCGAAGCACCTTCACGACCCGCGCTTCATCGAGCACCTGATAAACCAGACGGCGCTGGATATTGATTCGGCGCGAATAGGCACCCGCGAGATCGCCGACGAGCTTCTCGAACGGAGGCGGCTTCCGATACGGATCTTCCGACAGCAACGCCAGCAGCTCCTGGGCCTTGGGCTTCAGGCCGCTGGAGGCCAACTTCCGAGCATCTTTCTGGGCTTGCCTGGTATAGACCAGCTTCCACGTCACCAGTCGAGTTCCTCGGAGCACTCATCGACCGGGGTCTCCATCCCCTCACGAATGGACTCACGCATACCCGGCACAGAGAGTAGATAAAGCGTTTCCTGAATGGCGGCCCAGTCTTCCTCTGATACCAGAACCGCTCTGTTCCGCTTCCCCATGATGACGATGGGTTGGTGGGATTCGGCGGTTTCATCGATCAAACGATAGAGGTTGCCACGCGCCTCGGTTGCCGTAATTCCTGTCATGACACACTCCTTGCACCTCGATATCCATAGCGTACGCCTTTAAGTACGTACGTCAAGACGCTCGTCGATGATCTGAAATGCCAAACGGAGTCGACAGTCTTGGCCAGCCGGCCCGGCCATATTCGCGGGGGCAGGTTTGCGCGATCGAATCGAGACCTTCCCCCGCGTTACCGTTCAACCCTGCTGCTGCCCCGCCGCCTGTTGAATGCTGTCGATCAGCTCCTCGCCGTATTCATCGATGAAATCCTGCCAGACCGGCTTCACCGCTTCCTGGAAGGCGGCGGTGTCGACGTCGCGATTGACCTCCATGCCATCGTCCTCGAGCTGCGAGATCATCTGCTCGGTCTGGTCGATGTTCATCTGTCGCTGCATCGCGGTGGCGTCGTCGGCGGCCTTCTGCACGATCTGCTGCTGCTCGGGCGTCAGGCTGTCGAACCGGCTCTTGTTCATGGCCAGCAACAGCGCCGCGTAGGCGTGGTTGGTCATCGACAGGTACTTCTGCACCTCGTCGAAGTTGAACGACACCACGATACCCAGCGGGTGGTCCTGGGCGTTGACCACGCCGGTCTCCATGGCGGTGTAGAGCTCGTTGACCTGGATCTGCTGCGGATTGGCGCCCAGCAGCTCGAACATGTTGTTGAGCACAATGGAGTTGTTGACCCGCATGCGCAGCCCCTCGAGATCCCCGGGCTCGCGGATCGGCCCCCGGTTATTGGTCATCTCCCGGAAACCGTTCTCGGGAAACGCGAGGCCCTTGAGGCCGGCGCTCTCGAGTTCGCTCATGACCCGATCCCCCGGTTCGCCATCGAGGGCATTGAAGGCGGCCTGGTGGTCGGCGAACATGAATGGCAGCGTGAAAGCGGCGGCCTCGGGCACCAGCCCGGTGAAGTTGTTGAGCCCCGACAGGGTGATGTCGATGATCCCCGAGCGGGTGCCGTCGATCATCTGCGAGTCGTTGCCCAACTGGCCGTTGGGAAAGATCTGCACCTTCAGCTCGCCATGGCTGGCGCTCTCCACCTCCTCCTTGAACTTCTCCGCCAGGGTCTGCTGCAGATCGCTCTGCGGCGCCGGATGCGCGAAACGCAACGTCGTCGCGGCCATGGCGGAACTCGACACGAGCGCCAGCCCGAACAGCGTGGCGGTGGTTGCCTTGATGATCTTGTTCATGACACCTCTCCTTGCCTTGTTTTGCGCTTTCACGCCTTCAGGCGCTAGCCGATCAGCCAATGCATCGGCACCGTGATGATCTGAGGCACCAGCACGAACAGCGCCAGCAGACCGATGTACACCAGAACGAAGGGATAGACCCCGCGCACCGCGTTGGTCATGGTGGTGTTGCCGACGCCGCAGACCACGTTGAGTACCGTGCCCACGGGCGGCGTGATCAACCCGATGCAGCAGTTGATGACGAACATCAGGCCGAAGTAGATCGGATCGATGCCCGCCGCCTTCACCAGCGGCATGAACAGCGGCACCAGGATCAGGATGGCGGGCGCGAGATCCATCACCATCCCGACCAGCAGCACCACCACCATGATCGCCGCCATCAACAGCTTCGGATCGTCCGCCAGCGGCCCCAGCAGGCCGGCGAGCTGCTGCGGCAACTGGGCGATGGTGATCACCCAGGAAGCGACCATCGCCGCACCGACCAGGAACATCACCAGGGCGGTGGAACGCCCGGCGCGGATCAGCACCGCCAGCAGCTTGCGCGCATCCAGCTCGCGATAGACCACGGCGGAGACGACGATGGCGTAGACCGCCGCCACCACCGCCGCCTCGGTGGGCGTGAAGACCCCGAAACGGATCCCGACGATGATGATCACCGGCAGCAGCAGCGCCCAGACGCTGTCGCGCAGCGCCTTCAGCCGCTCGCCGCGGGTGGCCTTCGGCTGCGGCTCGAGGTCCGACTTACGCATCATGAAGCGCCAGGTGATCATCAGCGCCAGGCCCATGAAGAGCCCCGGCACGATCCCGCCGATGAACAGCTTGGCGATGGAGAGGTTGCCCGCCACCCCGAGGATGATCAGCGGCAGCGAGGGCGGAATCACCGGCGCAATGATGCCGCCGGCGGCCAGCAGCCCCACCGAGCGGGAGGCGGGATAGCCGCTCTTGCGCATCATCGGATAGAGGATGCTGACCAGCGCCGCCGCGTCCGCCACCGCCGAGCCGGAAAGCCCGGCCAGCAGCAGCGAGGTGATGATGGCCACGTAGCCCAGCCCGCCGCGCCAGTGCCCCACCAGCGCCATCGCCAGGCGCACGATACGATCCGACAGGCCGCCCACGGCCATCACCTCGCCGGCCACCATGAAGAACGGGATGGCCAGCAGGGCAAAGTTGTCGACGCCGTTGATCAGCGACTGGGAAACGATGTCGGCGCTGAACATGCCCATCTGCAGCATCAGCGCCCCCGCCGCCGCCAGCAGGGCGAAGGCCACCGGCAGGCGCAGCAGGATGGCGCCGATCAGTACCGCCAGAAACAGCGCCAGGGTCATGGTCTGGTCTCCCGGTCATGCGCGCTGTCGACGCCGGGCGCTTCGACACCTGAAGCCCCGATGCCAGCAGCCCCGACGCCGGGCGCCTCCGAGTACCCCGGACGCAGCAGTCCGAGCGTCGCGGTCACGCTCATCAGCGCCCCGGAGACGACGCCGGCGAGATAGAAGAGCCCGCTGGGCAGGCCGGTGAGCGGCGAGATGTTGTGCCAGTTGGCCAGCGTCTGGCGCCAGCAGCCCACCAGCAGCATGAGCGCGGCAATCAGGATCACCAGCCACAGCAGCCGCCCCAGGACCAGGCGCACCGGTCGCGGCAGGCGATCGAACAGCTCGCCGACCGCCAGGTGCTCGCCCTCCTTCAGGCAGAGCGAAGCCCCCAGCATGACGATCCAGACGAATCCCAGCCGCGACAGCTCGATGCCGGGGCGCAGCCCGGAAGCGAACCCGTAGCGCAGCACCACGTTGACGAACACCAGGATCATCATCGCCGCCATCAGCGCGGCGATGGCCCACTCGATTCCACGCCAGAAAGTCCGAACCGCCGTCATCGTTGCCTCCCGCCCTCTCGGGTCAGCCTGTCATCGCTCGCGCCCGTCGCCGGGCAGACGATCGAGCTCGGCGATATAGCGCTGCGTTACGGTGAGATCCTCGTCGCCGAAACCGCGCCGTCCCAGATCCTCGTAGAGCGCCGCCAGGGTGGTCAGCTGAGGCGCCACCACCCCGCCCCGCGCCGCCTCGTCGGTGGCGAAGCCGAGATCCTTGATCATGTAGCGGGCCAGGCCGGACGGGGTGTAATCCTTGTCGATCAGGCGCTGCCTGCGCGACGCTAGGAAACGCCCGCCGGCATAGCCGCCCCCGAGGCAGTCGAGCAGCCTGGCCAGATCGAGCCCGGCGCGCTCGGCGATCACCGTGGCCTCCGCCAGCGCCACCATGGTCGAAGCGACCACCATCTGGTTGCAGGCCTTGGCCACCTCCCCGGCCCCCAGCGGCCCCAGCAGCACCGGCGTGCCGAAGGTCTCCAGCAGCGGCCGGGCAACGGCGAAGGCCGCCTCGTCGCCCCCGACCATGATCGAGAGCGTTCCCGCCTCGGCACCATCGGCGCCGCCGGAGAGCGGCGCGTCGAGCAGCCGAACCCGGCCGTCGGTGCGCGACTCGAGTTCGGCGGCCAGCTCGCGGATGCCGGCCGGCGACGAGGTCGAGCAGATCACCAGCAGCAGCGGCTGGGAGAGCCCCGCCAGCAAGCCCTCCTCGCCTTCGAGCAACTCCCGCAGCTGCGGTAGGTCGGGCAGGACGGGGATGATCACGTCACTGGCCGCGGCCAGCTCCCGGGGGCTGTCGCACCATTCGGCACCGGCATCCAGCGCCGGCCCGATCCGGTCCCGCGAGCGGCCGTGAACGCTGACCCGAGCGGCGACGCCCGACGCCAGCAGGTTGCGGGCCATCGGCATGCCCATGCTGCCAAGCCCGATCATGCCCACCCGTCGCCGGTCAGCGGCGCCAGGACCGGCGTCGTAACCGGTGCCGGGACCGATTCCAAAGGTCTCCTCGAACGTCGCCATGGCATCGTTCTCCTAGTCGCGACCGCCGCCATCGGCGGCGAGGTTCATGGGGTTGGCGATGCGCGCGGCCATCGCCTGGAGCGCTTCCACCGCCCGCTTCTCGATCTCGTCGTCGCAGCGCTCCTGCATCAGCGACGTACCCAGGGCGTAGGCCTGCTCGCCGCTGTACTGGGGGGCGACGGTCACCGCCAGCCCGCGCACGCCCGGGAAGACCTCGCCCAGGTCGCGACCGTGGCCACGGCTGCGCACCGTGCCAATCTTCTCCACCAGGGCGTCGAGATCGGTCACCGAGCGATCGGTCCAGGCGGGGCGCGTGGCGGGGTCGGCAAAGCGGCGACGAATCTCGTCGTCGTCGAGCCTCGCCAGCAGTGCGTTGCCCACCGCCGTGATCGAGGCGGGAAAGCGACTGCCGATACTGGCGGTCATGCGCAGCGGCATGCGCCCGGCGTGGGCGGCGAGATAAAGCACCTCGGTACCGTCGAGCACCGCCAGCTGGCAGATCTCGTCATGCAGCAGCGGCGTCTCGTTGCACGCCTGATAGAACGCCTGTACCGGGTCGTCGGTGCGCAGATAGGCGCCGCCCAGCTCCACCAGCCGCCGCCCCAGCCGGTAGCCGTTGCCGCTGCGGGCAATCAGCCCATCGGCTTCCAGCGTCAGGCAGATATTGAACAGCGACGAGCGGGCCACCGAGAGCTGGCGCGCCATCTCGCTGACGCCCTGGGGGGTGCCGCCGGCCTTCTCCAGCAGCGCCAGCACCCGAATCGCCCGGCTCACCGCCGGCGTTCGCTCGCCCTCGCCCGCCATCAGTAGAACTCCACGGTGTCGACGCGGTTGAGCAGCGGCTCGCCGTCGAGATAGCGGCGCGCGTTGTCGACGAACAGCTCGGCGATGAGGCGATCCTCCGCCTCGCTCAACGCCGCGGTATGCGGTGTCAGCAGCACATTGGGCAGATCCCACAGCGGCGATCCGGGGTCCAGCGGCTCCACGGCGGTGACGTCGAGCACCGCGAGCCCCACCTGGCCGCGCTCCAGCGCGCGGATCAGCGCCGGTTCGTCGATCACCGTGCCGCGCCCCACGTTGACGATGGTCGCGCCGGGCTTCATCGCCGCCAGCAGGGCGTCGTCCACCATGCCCTGCGTGGCGGCGGTGCCGGGCAGCGAACTCACCACCGCGTCGGCGCGACCCACCGCCTCATGCAAGCGATCGGGGGAGACGATCTCGTCGACATGCTCGACCGGGCGCTGGTGACGCGACACGCCCATCACATACGCGCCCAGCAGCGACAGCTTGCGCGCCACTTCGCGACCGATGCCGCCCAGCCCCAGCAGCAGCACGCGCTGTTCGCTGACCTGCCCCATCATCCAGCGCCCGCTCCAGTGGTGAGCGCGCTGCTGGTCGAGAATCCGCGGCAGCTGCTTGGCACCGGCCAGCACGCCAAACACCGCGTACTCCGCCAGCGGGCCACCATGGACCCCGGCTGAGGTGGTGAAACGTACCCGCGCCAACTGCTCGGCGGAGAGGTTGGCCGCTTTCACCTGGCCGCCGCCGCCAGCCGCCATGATATGCACCCAGCGCAGCGCCGGGTTGGCCTCGACGGCACGGGCCAACCGGGCGGGGTCGACATCGGGTATGCCGTAGAGCACCTCGGCTTCGGCGAGCAGCGCGTCGAAGCGGGCCTCCTGCTCCGGGGTACGCCGGAAAGCGGGATCGCCGCCAAAGTCCGCCGGGTGACGCATGGGCGGCAGCAGCGACTGATCCCGCATCAGCGCGAGGCGAGGCTCGCGGGCCTCGATCCATTCGCACAGTTCCTCGCTCAGCGGCGTCGCGACCGCCACGCGTAGCTTGCCCTCGTTCATGAACCGTCCGCCTCTCCAGAGTTCCACGCTTAACGTTCGAGCCCACTATCAAAACCAGAGCCCATTTATCAAAACTAGCGCCCCACTATTGTCCAATGAGCTGAACATCGTTCAGCAGAATGTACAGTGGTATTCTGGAATCGTAAGCACGCCTTTGGTCGCGAGTGGAGGCCGGGCAACTGGTACATTGGTCTGATCCATTGGTTTGAGGCATCGATCACAATCTTGGAGGTAGCGCCATGAAAGCCCTGGTCATCCATGGAAAGCAGGACCTGCGCAGTCAGGAGTGGGAAACGCCCCAGCCACGCCAGGGCGAGGTGCGGGTGCGCATCGCCTGGGGCGGGATCTGCGGGTCGGACCTGCACTACTACCATGACGGCGCCAACGGGGCTTTCGTGGTGCGCGAGCCGCTGATCCCCGGCCACGAGCTGTCAGGCACCGTCGATCTCGACCCCACTGGGGAGCTGGCGGCGGGCACACCGGTCACCTTCCACCCCGCCACCTTCGGCGAATGCCGGCCGGGGCTCGAGGGGCAACCGCACCTGTGGCCGAACGGCGGCTACCTGGGTTCCGCCTCCACCACGCCGCACACCCAGGGCGGCATGAGCGAATACCTGGTGATGAAACGGGAGATGATCCGGCTACTGCCGGAGGGCCTGCCGCTCAGGCGCGCCGCGCTGGCCGAACCGCTGGCGGTGGCGCTGCACGGCATCAACGTGGCCGGCGGTGTCGAGGGCAAGCGCGTGCTGATCTGCGGCGCGGGGCCGATCGGGCTGCTGGTCGCAGCCGCGGCGCTGGCCAAGGGGGCACGCGAGGTCACGGCCACCGACCTCCACGAGGGGCCGCTGGAGCGGGCGCGGGCGCTGGGAGTGCACCACACGCTGCGCGTCGGCGAGCAGACGCCGGAGCCGGAATCCTTCGATGTCGCCCTGGAGTGCTCCGGGGCGCCGGCCTCGATCGACGCCGCCATCCGGGCGGTACGCCGCGCCGGAGTGATCGCGCAGATCGGCATGATGGGTGCCGGCCCACAACCGCTGGAACTGGCGCTGCTGATCTCCAAGGAGATCCAGTTGCGGGGCTGCTTCCGGTTCAACGACGAGGTGGACAACGCCATCGCCCTGCTCGCCAGCGACGCGCGCTTCGACCAGGTCATCACCCACGAGCTGGAAGCCGACGACGCCGTCGAGGCGTTCACCATCGCCAAGGACGCCCAGGCCTCCGGCAAGGTCCTGATCCGGCTCTGGCCGCAGGGGTGAAAGCTTCGGCGTGCCACGCGTGACGGGGCGAGCATTCGGCATTCCACTCGACGCGAAACCGATGGCATGCAGTCAGGATAGACGTGTGCTTCAACGCCCCCGGGGCAAGATGACCAGTCGGCATAGTCATAGTATCATTGGATCCAGATCAGGCTGGACAAGCGAGGGACGCCCATGCCTCTCAACGAGGTTTCAAAAAGCGAGTTCAAAGCGAAAGCGCTCGAGATCCTGCGCCAGGTGGAAGCATCCGGTGAACCGTTAGTCATTACCGATAAAGGGCGCCCCACCATCGAAGTTCGACGATACCGAACCGACCAGCGCTCTCCCTTGGAACGACTCAAAGGGAGTGTTGTGGAGCTTTCAGATCCTTTCGAGCCGGTCGGTGAAGATGAATGGGAGGCCCTCGTTTGATCGTGCTCGATACGCACGCGCTGCTATGGTGGGTAAACGAGGACCCACAGTTATCCGGCAACGCGTTAGCTGCCATTAACCACGAGCTGCAAGCAGAAGCTGGCGGGATTCTTATCTCCGCTATTACTGCCTGGGAGATCGCGCTACTTGTCGATAAAGGGCGGCTGACGCTTTCCATGAGCGTTGACGACTGGCTGGATACGGTCGCTGAAATAGATGGAATCAAGTTCGTGGACATAGATGTCGCTACGGCATTGGCATCAACGCGGTTACCGGGAGTGTTTCACAAGGATCCAGCCGATCGCATGATCGTGTCCCTTGCCCGGCACTTCAACGTTGCGTTGGTTACCGCCGACGGCAAAATCATCTCTTATCGTCATGTGAAAACACTCTGGTAAGCATGCCCGCCAAACCATGCTTATCGATCTATTCGTCGGTCGATCCGGATCGCCGCGGAACGATTCGTCGAAAACCATGACGTTGCGTCCCCCCCGGTATCCCGCCAGATAACCCACGGGCCTCGATGACAGGCTGACTCGCAACACTGAAACCGATTCGGACGCCATCATGACTCCTCGTCCAACAATCCATGCCAGGGGTTCTCGTCCGCCGGCGGGTTAGCCTCATGGTCGGCCTCTTTCAATAGACGCTGCACGGCCAGGCGTTTCTCCCGCGGGATCAGCATCAGCTCGGCATTGAGACCCTCCGCGACCAGTGAGAGCGTGTCCAGACGCGGGTTGCCCTCGCGCTCCAGGCGCTGGTACTGCTGACGCGTCATGCCAATACGCGACTGCATGTCCTCCTGGGTCAGTCGAAGCTGTCGCCGTCGCTGAAGGATCTGTTCCAACACGGGCTTTCGATTCATACCTCGACCTCCTATTGCCTCACCTCGCAAAAAGCATCATATAAGCTGCTTAACAATAAAAAAGCAACATATTGATTGCATGCATTCTCATGCTACCCTCGCGCTCCCCTCTCAGCAAAAGCCCGTTTTCGTCGCCCGGCCCTGGAGCTGAAATCCGGCATCAGAATCGCTTGAGCTCAGTGCGACATATCGGCGAGAGACGGCAAGGCAACGACCAGCGAAAGGAGACCGGGGGCGAAATAGCCGCCACTATCCAGCCGGGGCCGGCCGATTCTGAACCGTGGCGACTGCGTGGCACTCACAGCAAGGCGCGTTGCTGCTCCCAGGCCCAGGCGTGCCTGACGATGGTGTCGAGATCCGCATAGCGGGGACGCCACCCCAACGTCGCCTTGGCCGCGCCGGCATCCGCCACCAGTCTTGCCGGATCGCCCGCCCGGCGCGGGGCGTCGGTGAACGGCACGCGGCGGCCGGTCACCCGCTCGACGCTGTCGAGGACTTCCTGGACGCTGAACCCGCTGCCGCTGCCCAGGTTGAATCGTGCCGTCGGCTTGCCCTCGAACAGATACTCCAGCGCCAGCAAGTGGGCGTCGGCGAGATCGCAGACGTGGATGTAGTCCCGGATACAGGTGCCATCTTCAGTGGGATAGTCGCGGCCGAACACCTGCAGCGCCGGCCGCAAGCCCATGGCCGCCTGCAGCGCCAGCGGCACCAGGTGGGTCTCGGGATCGTGGCGCTCGCCGATGGCGCCATCCGGGCTCGCGCCCGCCGCGTTGAAGTAGCGCAACGACACCG
>NZ_CEXLVS010000113.1:0-12788 GCF_982684285.1 Salinicola sp.
GCCGCCACGCGGTCTGCCCACCGGATAGGCGCCGTTCTGGACTTCGAGGCAGACCGCGTGGCGGCCGTCGTGGGCAAACAGGTAAAAGCTGTCGCCAAGCCGCTGCGCCAGCTCGAGCAATCTGGGGCGAGCCAGGTCGCGAAGGCTGCCGCCGTTGCCCGCTTCGGCGCCGAGTACCAGCAGCTCGTAGCCCAGCAGATAGCGATGACGCAGTGGAGAGGGACGCAGGAACCCCTCCTCGCGCAGCCCCTTGAGCAGTCGGTAGATGGTGGGGCGGCTCAGCTCGGTGGCATCGAGATAATCGTCGATGCCCGCGCCGCGGGCACCGCAAGCCGCGGTCGTCCGCAGCAGTGCCATCACATGGCGCAGGGTGGAAGGTGTCTGGGAGGATTCACGCGGAGTTGATGGCACGTCGACGACTCGAAACCGGGATCTCTGTCGAGCATACCGAGACGTGTTGTCGAGTTCGTCTCACATAGCGAGATTCTGACCCGCTGCATTGCATGCAAGGCCGCATGACCACAGCCTGAAACCGAAAGCGGCGCCGACAGTGTCGGCGCCGCTGATCGGTCGATCTCGCCTGCTGGTCCCCGCCTCGGAGGGTGCTCGACCTCAGCCCTTGAGAATCTGCTCGGTTGCAGCCACGTCCAGCCCGAACGCTTCGCCGACGGCGGCGTAGGTCACCTGACCGGCATGAACGTTGAGGCCGGCGCGGAAATGCGCGTCATCGGCCAGCGCCCGCTGCCAGCCCTTGTCGGCCAGCGCGATCACGAACGGCAGCGTGGCGTTGGTCAGCGCCTGGGTCGAGGTGCGCGCCACCGCGCCGGGCATATTGGCAACGCAGTAGTGGACGATCCCGTCGACCACGTAGCTGGGATCGGCGTGGGTGGTCGGCTTGCTGGTCTCGAAGCAGCCGCCCTGGTCGATCGCCACGTCCACCAGCACGCTGCCCGGTCTCATCTCGCCCAGCATCCCACGGGTGATCAGCTTGGGCGCGGCCGCGCCGGGCACCAGCACGGCGCCAATGATCATGTCGGACTCGCGCACGGCGACTTCCAGCGTCTCGGTGGTCGAATAGACCGTGCGAATCCGGCCCTGGTAACGATGGTCGAGCACTTCCAGCCGGGGCAGGGACTTGTCCAGGATGGTCACTTCGGCGCCCAGCCCCAGCGCCATGCGCGCGGCATTCTCGCCGACCACGCCGCCGCCGATCACCGTGACCTTGGCCGGCGCCACGCCAGGCACCCCCGGCAGCAGAATGCCGGCACCGCCCTGGGCCTTCTCCAGGCTGTGTGCTCCGGCCTGTACCGCCATGCGGCCGGCGACGCGACTCATCGGCGCCAGCAGCGGCAAGCCGCCCAGGTCATCGGTGATGGTCTCGTAGGCGATGCAGGTGGCACCGCTGTCGATCAGGCCGCGAGTCAGCCGCTCCTCGGCGGCCAGGTGCAGGTAGGTGAACAGCGTCTGCGTTGGTCGCAGCCGGGCGACCTCTTCCGCCTGCGGCTCCTTGACCTTGAGGATCAGCTCCGCGCTCGCCCATAGCGCATCGACGTCGGCCACGAGGTCGGCGCCGGCCTCCCGGTAGGCCTCGTCCGGATAGCCGGCTCCGATCCCCGCCTCCGCCTGTACCGAAACCCGGTGGCCTCGCGCCACCAGTTCACGCACGCCGCCCGGTGTCAGGGCGACGCGATATTCATGGTTCTTGATTTCCTTGGGGACGCCAACATGCATGGTCGTTGCCTCGATCGTTGGTTGTCATTGAAGGATCGAGAGAATTACAGCACAACAGCAATAAAGACGGGATAGGGCGACAAAAAACACGCCAAAACACTAAAAGAAAGATATTGGCAAAAAATAATTCCAGACAACCGGCCATGAAAAGATAAATGGACCAAACATGCAAAGACCACTGCGATCGCCGATTCGCAGTAGCGATGATTCGCCAATACGCTGCATGCTGAAGACCAACGCCAACGACAATCCTGACGAGGCCCTCTCGCCATGAACCTTCTCGATGCATCCGCGACCGCGCTGCTGGCCGGCTTTCGCGACGGTCGCTGCTCGCCCGCCGACTACGTCGCCGAACTCATCCCGCACATCCATGCCTGGGAACCTCACATCAACGCACTCTACGCCTACGACGAGGCGACGCTGACGACAGCGGCCGCCGAAGCCACCCGGCGCTGGCACAATGGCGCCCCGCTGGGACCACTCGACGGCATTCCGGTCACGATCAAGGAGTTGATCGCCACCCGCGGCGTGCCGATCCCGCAAGGCACCGCGGTCACCGAACTGACGCCGGCTCGCGAGGATGCACCGCCATCGGCACGGCTGAGGGAGGATCGCGCCCTGATCTTGGCCAAGACCACCTGCCCCGATTTCGGCATGATGTCCTCCGGCGTCTCGACTTTCCACGGCCTGACCCGCAACCCGTGGAAGCTCGACGCCAACCCCGGCGGCTCCAGCTCCGGCGCCGGCGCGGCGGCAGCCGCCGGCCTGGGGCCGCTGCATGTCGGCACCGACATCGGCGGCTCGGTGCGCCTCCCGGCCGCGTGGTGCGGGCTGGTCGGCTTCAAGCCCACGCTGGGGCGCATTCCCATCGATCCCTGCTACACCGGGCGTTGTGCCGGGCCGATGACCCGCACGGTCGAGGACGCCGCGCTGATGATGCGCACGCTGGCCCGCACCGATCGCCGCGATCCGACCCGCCTGCCACCCTCCCGGATCGACTGGATGGCGCTCTCGCTCGAGCTGTCGGGGCTCAGACTCGGCGTCATGCTTGATGCCGGCTGCGGCATGGCCGTCGATCCCCAGCTTCTGGCCGCGGTGGAAGCCGCCGCGGCGGGGTTCGAACGCGCCGGCGCCACGCTGGTGCCGATGGCACCGGTGATGACCCGCGAGATGCTCAACGGTCTCGACAACTTCTGGCGGGCGAGGCAGTGGAAGACGCTGGCCACGCTGAGCGAGGCGGATCGCGCCCGCGTGTTTCCCATGATCACCCAGTGGGCGGCGCGCGGCGCCGAGTTGAGTGCGGTCGATGTCGTCCACGGCTTCGAGCAGACCTTTGCCCTGCGCCGCGCCACCGAGGCCGCGTTCGACGACGTCGACGCCATCCTCTCCCCGACGACGCCGGTCTACACCTTCCCCGCCGAGTACGGCCACCCCTCCAACGATCCGGATCGTCCGTTCGAGCACCTGGGCTTCACGCTACCGTGGAACATGGGCGAGCAGCCGGCACTGTCCATCAACGGCGGTTTCGGTCGCGACGGCCTGCCGCTCGGCATTCAGTTGGTCGCACCACGTTTCGAGGATCGGCGGGTTCTGCAGCTCGCCCATCGCTTCGAGCAGTGGCGTGGACCGATTCGCACCTGGCCGACACCGCCACGAAGCTGAACCGGGGGCCCCGGCACGGTATCCTCGACGACAACAAGATGCTGGAGTGATGTCATGAACCACCGCTTGATCCGCCCTGCCACCACGAGAGGGAAGGCCGTGCTGGCCCTCTTCCTGCTGGTCATCCTGGCCGGACTGTGGCCGGCCATCCTGCTGGCCAACCACGCCGTGCTGATACTGGGCCTGCCGTCGCTGGCGGCCTGGTCCTGCCTGATCATCCTGGCGTCGACCGCGGTGATGCTGCTGGCCAACCGGCTGCTGCCCCTGCCAGCC
Source organism: Salinicola sp. (assembly GCF_982684285.1). Classification (NCBI taxonomy): domain Bacteria; kingdom Pseudomonadati; phylum Pseudomonadota; class Gammaproteobacteria; order Oceanospirillales; family Halomonadaceae; genus Salinicola; species Salinicola sp. Next base: position 3,667 of record NZ_CEXLVS010000113.1, read on the forward strand.
TCGGTCACCCAGGCGCATCCGCCGACACCGCCGTCGGGATCGGGAGAGTGTGTCGATGAGTGATCCGATTCCGCTGCTGATGACCCTGGTCTACGTGGCCATCGCGCTGTGGCTGGGGATCCGCGCCCGCGGCAGTCATCGCATGGACAGGCTCGAGCAGTGGGGCGGTGCCGGACGCAGCATGGGGCCTCTGGTGATGTATCTGTTGATGGGCGCCGGCAGCATCAGCGCCTACACCTTCATGGGCGCGCCGGGCTGGGCCTGGAGCAAGGGCGTGCCGGTGTTTTACGTCGTCATCTACCTGAGCTACCTGGCGCTGGTCGCCTGGTACTGCGGGCCCAGGGTGTGGGCGTTCGGCGCCAGGCTCGGCCACGTCACCCAGGCCCAGGCGGTGGCGGATCGCTTCGAGAGCCCGCTGCTCGGCGCGCTGACGTCACTGGTGATGTCGATCGGCGCCATGGCGTATGCCGTCCTCCAGACCATCGGCGCGGCCTACATCCTCGAGGTGATGAGCGGCGGCCTGCTGCCCTTCGCGCTCAATATCTGGCTGGTGCTTGGCACCATCGCGATCTATCTGTTCATCAGCGGCCAGCGCGCCATCGGCGTGACCAACGCGTTTCAGGGCGGCCTGATGCTGGTTGTGGCCTGGACGATCGGGCTCTGGGCAGCCCACCGGATGACCGGCGACTGGTGGTTCGGCGGGGTCTTCGAGCGACTGCGCGACACCCACGTCGACTTCCTGACGCTGCCGGGCGGCCTCGGCGACATGAGTTTCGCCTTCTGGACCTCGTCGATCATCGTCTCGATGTTCTCGTTCCAGCAGCCGGTCTGGCTGCAGTGGATGAGCGCCGACTCGGCCCAGAGCATCCGCCGCAGCGCCAGCTGGCTGCCGACCTACTACTTCGTCATCCTGCCAATGGTGGTGGTCGGTTTCATCGGCATCTTCAGCCTGCCCCACCTGGAGCGTGCCGACACCGTCGCCCTGCAGCTGGCATTCCAGCAGATGCCGCCGGTACTGGTCGGCCTGCTCGGCGCCGGCACCCTGGCCGCCGCGATGTCCTCCAGCGAACCCTACATCCACGGCACCGCACTGACATGGACCCGGGACGTGATCCGTCCGCTGTTCAAGCTCTCGGAGCGGCGCACCGGCCAGCTCGCGCGCTATCTGATCTTTCCGATCATGCTGCTGATCGTCGGCCCGGTGGCGATGCTCAATCCCGGCAACCTGATCATGATCCTGCTGGTCGGGCTCGGCTTCGCCGCCCAGATGCTGCCGGCCTTCATCGGTTTGTTCGTATGGCCACGGGCGACGCGGGCAGGCGTGCTTTGCGGGCTGGCCGCCGGCTTCATCGTGACCGTCCTGTTCACGGTGGTGTGGCCCAACCCGCTCGGCGTCCACGCCGGCGCCTGGGGCTTGATCGTCAATCTGCCGCTGTTCGTCGCCGTCTCCCGGGTCACGCGTCCGGCCAGCGACGCCACACTCGCCCGCTTCATGGCGATCGTCGCCCCCGGCCGGCCGACATCGCGCGCACCCGGCAAGCGCGAGCCGGCATCCTCGTCCGCCATCACATGAGCCGGAACGCCACCGGCCCCGCTCGGCGCGACGAGCGGGGCCGGTGGCGTTCCGAACCAGCGAATTGGCGATTCAGCGATCGGCGGTGATGCAGGCGCCGCCGTAGACCTCGACGAAGCTGGGCGGCATGCGCTTCGGCCGGCAGCTCTCCATATCGATGCAGACGAAGCGGGTATGCGCGCGCAGCAAGGTGCGGGACGTTTCGACGTGACGCAGCTGGAAGCGCCGCTCCAGCGACAGGCGGCCATCGCAACTGACGATCCAGGTCGAGAGCTGAAAGCGGTCGCCCTCGAAGGCCGGCGCGAGGTAGTCCAGCTCGTGACGGTGAACGACCATGCCGCGATTGAGCGCACGATAGTCTTCCAGCGTCAGCCCCAGCGCGCGCGAATGCGCCCAGCTGGCACGCTCGACCCAGCGCAGATACTCGGCGTTGTTGACGTGCCCATAGTGATCGATGCTCGAGGGCTCGACATCGATATCGATCACGAAAGGGGTGGGCAGGTCCCAGTCCATGCAAACCTCCTGGGTTGAATCAGACGACACCGCAGCGACAGCGACGGGGATCAGCAGCCATCCCGGTCCGGGCGATCGCGGCCGCAGTGCCAGCAACGGTCGAACACGCCGTCGAGCCACTCCCCGCAGCCCTGGCAGCGCCAGGCGGGCAAGGCCACGGTTGGCCCATCGAGCGCTTCTCGGACCAGCTGAACCGCCCGCGTCTCGGCGGTAGCGGATACCCAGACCTCGGCCTCGCACTGATCGGGCGGCAGCTCCCCCGCCCCGCCGGCCAGGGTCATGTTGCGCAACGTGGCCGACAGGCCGGCGCTCTCGATCAGGTTACGAACATGACTGACCAACAAGACATTGGCGTGACGAAAGACGCAAACCCGTTCGACGGTCATGTCAACGACACCGGATCGTCGCGACCATCAGTTCCGGAAGACCCGCACGCCGAGCGCTTTCAGGGAAGCGGTCTCGGGAATCGACGGATGCACCGGGTGATCACCGGCCTGGCCGCCGCGATAGATGATCTGGCCGTGGCGATCCTGATGGCGTACCGCGCCCCGCACGCACTCGACCAGACGCTCCTCGAACAGGTGCATGGAGCAGGAGGCCGACATCAGCAGGCCGTCGCGCCCCAACAGCCGCATCGCCTCGCGGTTGAGGCGCGCATAGGCGCGTTCGCCATTGGCGAGATCCTTGCGTTTCTTGATGAACGCCGGCGGATCCAGCACCACCACATCGAACTTCTCGCCCTCGGCGCGCAGCGCCGTCATGGCCTCGAACACGTCGCCGTGGCCGACCGCGACCTGCTCGTGGAGCCCGTTGAGGGCGGCGTTCTCGGCCACCCGGTCGAGCGCGGTCTGGGAAGCATCGACACACAGCACCTCGCTGGCGCCGTGCGCCGCCGCCTGAACGCCCCAGCCACCGACGTAGCTGAACAGGTCGAGCACCCGCTTGCCGGCGACCAGGCCGTTGAGCCAGGCGCGGTTGGCGCGATGGTCGTAGAACCAGCCGGTCTTCTGGCCGTCCAGCACCGGCGCCACGAAACGGACGCCGTTCTCTTCCAGCAGCACCTCGTCCGGCAACTCGCCGTGAACCACCGCCACTTCCGACTCGAGCTGCTCCAGGCGACGGCCGCTGGAGTCGTTCTTGAACACGATTGCCTTCGGCGACAGTACCTTGTCGAGCGCCGCGATCACCTCGTCACGCACCGTCTCCATGCCGAGGGTGTTGAGCTGGACCACCAGCACGTCGTCGAAACGGTCGACGATCAGCCCCGGCAGCAGGTCGCCCTCGCCGTGAACCAGACGATAGAACGGCTTGGCAAAGAGCCGGTCGCGCAGCGCCAGCGCCTGGTTGAAGCGGTGAACCAGCAACGAGCGATCGAGCCGAACGTCGGCGTCGCGGGAAACGACACGGGCGCAGATCAGCGAGTTCGGGTTGACGTAGGCGACACCCAATGCCTTGCCGTTGGCGGCCTCGATGGTCACCTGCGCCCCCGGCTCCAGGCCCTTGAGCGGTGTGGCCTGGATATCGATCTCGTTGGAGTAGAGCCAGAGATGGCCTGCCTTCAAGCGTCGATCGGCGTTCTTCTTGAGACGCAGGGTCTGGGTCACGGTTGACTCCATGTGCAGGGCTCCATCGGGAAGTGACATCAGCAAAAATATCCGGGGCACGCGTGTTCGAAGACACGTACGCCACGAAGGTCTGGCGCATTCTACCCGGCGTGGGGGAAACCCCAAGCCATCGGATGCGAAATCGAACGGCCAAAACGCGAAACGTTAGAGGGTTGGTGTGCGGTGATGTGCCATCGGCGAGCCATTCAGGTCTGACACACCGCGCAGAAGACGCTGGCACGCTGCCCCAGCACGATCTGGCGCAGCTCCAGGCCACAATACCGGCAGGGCTGCCCCCCGCGGCCGTAGACGTTGAGCCGCTGGGCGAAGTAACCCGGTTCGCCGCTACCGCTGACGAAATCCCGCAGCGTCGTGCCGCCCTGGGTGATCGCCGCCGCCAGCACCGTCTTGATCGCGTCGGCGAGGCATTCGAAACGCTCGAGGGAGACGCGCCCGGCGGCGCGGCGCGGATCGATCCCGGCCATGAACAGCGCCTCGGTGGCGTAGATATTGCCCACGCCCACGACCACCGCGTTGTCCATGATGAAGGTCTTCACCGCGGCACGGCGACCCCGGGACAGCCGGTAGAGTCGCCGTCCATCGAAATCCGGCGACAGCGGTTCCGGCCCCAGCCTCGCCAGCCGGATATCCGATTCGACGTCTCCCGCCAGCCAGTCGACGAAGCCGAAGCGGCGGGGATCGTGGTAGCGCAGGATGTTGCCACCTTCGAACACCACGTCGACATGATCGTGCTTCTTGGGCTGATCGCCGACGCGGGCGATGCGCAGGCTCCCGGACATGCCGAGATGCCACAGCAGGGTTCGCTCCACCAGCGGCAGCAGCAGATACTTGGCGCGGCGGGAAACCCCGCCGAACCGCGCGCCGATCAGCGTCGACTCCAGATCGCCGGGGACCGGCACGCGCAGACTGCGTTGGCGCACGATCACCTCGACGATCTCCCGCCCCTCGACGTGGGGGGCGATGCCGCGGCGGGTGGTCTCGACTTCGGGAAGCTCGGGCATGCGTCTGTTCTCGCGGCTCTTTCATCACACGAATTCATCACAAACGAATTCGCCACAAACGAGAAAACCCGGTCGAGGACCGGGTTTTCCGTACTGTCATTCCAGCGCTGGCATTGCAGCACCGGTGGAAAGCTAGATCACTTGATCTTGGCTTCCTTGTAGATGACGTGCTTGCGAACGACCGGATCGTACTTCTTGAATTCCAGCTTGTCCGGGGTGTTACGCTTGTTCTTAGCCGTGGTGTAGAAGTGGCCGGTACCGGCACTGGACACCAACTTGATCTTGTCACGCATGTCTCGACTCCTTAAAGGCTGGCGCCACGCTTGCGAATGTCGCTGAGCACCGCTTCGATGCCCTTCTTGTCGATGATGCGCATGCCCTTGGAGGACAGACGCAGCTTGACGAAACGCTTCTCGGATTCGACCCAGAAACGATGCGTATGCAGGTTCGGGACGAAACGACGACGTGTCTTGCGCTGTGAGTGCGAGACGTTGTTACCAGTCACCGGACGCTTACCGGTAACCTGACAAACTTGGGACATGGAAGCCTCCGACCACTGACGGGTTGGGTTGTTCGGTTTATCTCGGGCATCTGGGAAGGCGCGAAATGAGTTGCTCTCGCCGTATGCCCCGATTCAAAGGGCGTACTTTATACCAGAGCCCCCTGCGCTTCGCAACAATTTGGCGCCCTGCAACTGCAGCGTCCATCGTTGCCGACACGCCGCCGCAGCGGCGACCACCCGAGAACATGGCGCGGCATGTTACCCGAATCCGGCACGTCTTCCCATCCGAATCTCGAAATCGATGCGCTTCTTACAGCCATCCCCGTTCGGCGAAGGAGATCACCTCGCCGTCTCCGATGACGAAGTGGTCCAGCACGCGAATGTCGAACAGCGCCAGCGCCTCGCGCAGGCGCTCGGTGATCCGACGGTCGGCGTCGCTGGGCTCGGCCACGCCGGAGGGGTGATTATGGGCGAAGATCACCGCGCCGGCATTGTGCGCAAGCGTCCGTCGGGCGACTTCCCGCGGATAGACGGAGGCGCTGTCCAGGGTGCCCTCGGAGAGGATCTCGAAGCGGATCACGCGATGCTGGGTGTCCAGGAACAGCGCCGCGAACGCCTCATGCTCAAGATGCCGCAGCTGCGCACTCAGGAAGGTCCGTACCAGCGCCGGCGAGGTCAGCGCTGCCTCCCGCTCGAGCAGGCTGCCCAGATGACGGCGCGACAGCTCGAGCGTGGCCTGGAGCTGCACGAACTTCGCTTCCCCCAAGCCATGCTCGGCACAGAACCGCTGGCGACTCGCTTCCAGCAGTTGGCGTAGCCCGCCGAAGCTGCTCAGCAGATCCCGCGCCAGATCCACCGCCGAGCGCCCCTTGACCCCGACGCGCAGAAAGATCGCCAGCAACTCGGCGTCGGACAGTGCCGCGGCTCCCAGCGTCAACAGTTTCTCCCGCGGCCGCTCTCCCTCCGGCCAATCGCGTATCCCCATCGCTGCCCCGCCTCCTTCGATGACGAATCTTGCCCGCAGCCCGCAGCCCGCAGCCCGCAGCCCGCAGCCCGCAGCCAATTGCAGTAGCCATCGGCAGAAGCGGCCAAAACTGTGACGGCGGCCACGGTTTTTCATGCGGCCAAAGTCGAATCGTCAACACCGCACGAGAACTACCATACTAGTCAGACAAGATAGCCAACCGTGAACACCGGAGCCCCCTTGACCACGACGACCCTGCAGACACTCTGGAACGCCTCGGAAGCCGGACACGTGCGTCAGCGGCTGTACGACGTGCTGCGCCACGCCATCATCCGGCTGGTGCTGGCACCGGGCCAGGCACTCTCCGAAAAGGAGATCGCCGACACTTTCGAGGTCAGCCGCCAGCCGGTTCGCGAAGCGTTCATCCGGCTCTCGGAAGCGGGGCTGGTCGAGGTTCGCCCCCAGCGCGGCACCTTCGTGGTCAAGATTTCGCCACAAGCCGTCTATAGCGCGCGTTTCGTGCGTGAGGCGATCGAGGTGGCCGTGGCCAAGTCGGCCGCCGAGCAGGGACTCTCCCGGCGCGGGATGGAGGACCTCCTGGAACTGGTCGAACGCCAGCGCCGAACCATCGACAGCGGCGATTACGACCGTTTCTACGTGCTCGACGAAGCCTTCCACCAGACCCTCTCCCGGGAAGCGGGGCATGAATCGGCCTGGCGTTTCACCGAGGAGGTCAAGGCGCATTTCGACCGCGTCCGGTACATCAGCGTGCCCGACGGCACGCCGCTGGAGACCCTGGTCGACCAGCACGCCAGCATCGTCGCGGCGATAGACGATCGCGATCCGGAAGCCGCCGAGCGAGCCGTGCAGGCGCATCTGAGAGAGCTGCTGACATCGCTGCCCCGCCTGATCGACCGCTTCCCCGACCTGTTCGCCACCCACTGAAGCTGCCGCTTTCCCCTGCCGGAGACCCCATGAAAATCATCGACGCCCGCGTCATCGTCACCAGCCCGGGACGCAATTTCGTCACCCTCAAGCTGATTACCGAATCGGGCACCTACGGCATCGGCGACGCCACGCTCAACGGCCGCGAAATGGCGGTCGCGGCCTATCTGGAAGAGCACGTGGTGCCGGCGCTGATCGGTCGCGATGCCAGCCGCATAGAGGACACCTGGCAGTACCTCTATCGTGGCGCCTACTGGCGCCGCGGCCCGGTCACCATGAGCGCCATCGGCGCCGTCGACATGGCGCTGTGGGACATCAAGGCCAAGGCGGCCAACATGCCGCTCTATCAACTGCTGGGCGGCAAGAGCCGCGAGCGGGTGATGACCTACGCCCACTGCACCGGCAGGGACATTGACAGCTGCCTGGAGGAAGTCGCCCGTCACGTCGAGCAGGGCTACAAGGCGGTGCGGGTTCAGGCCGGCGTCCCCGGAATCGAGACGATCTACGGCGTCGCCAAGCGGGAAGGCGAGCGCTACGAGCCGGCCGATGCCGAGCTCCCCGCCGAGCACGTCTGGAGCACCGAAAAATATCTCAACCACGTGCCGCAGCTGTTCGCCGCGGTGCGCGAGCGCTTCGGCCACGAGCTGCACCTGCTGCATGACGTCCACCACCGGCTGACACCGATCGAAGCCGCGCGGCTGGGCAAGGCGGTGGAGCCTTACCACCTGTTCTGGCTCGAGGACTGTGTGCCGGCGGAGAACCAGGAGAGCCTGCGCCTGATCCGCGAACACACCACCACGCCGTTGGCCATCGGCGAGGTGTTCAACTCGATCCACGACTGCCGCGAGATGATCCAGAACCAGTGGATCGACTACATCCGCACCCCGCTGACCCACGGCGGCGGCATTACCCATCTGCGCCGGATCGCCGACCTGGCCTCGCTCTACCATGTGCGTACCGGCTTCCACGGGCCGACGGATCTATCGCCTGTGTGCCTCGGCGCGGCGATTCACTTCGATACCTGGGTGCCCAACTTCGGTATCCAGGAGCACATGCCCCACGACGAGCTGACGGATAGCGTCTTCCCCCACGACTACCGCTTCGAGGATGGCCACTTCCTGGTCGGCGAGACCCCGGGGCATGGCGTCGATATCGACGAGGAAGCCGCCGCCCGCCACCCGTTCAAACGTGCCAGCCTGCCGGTCAACCGGCTCGAGGACGGCACCCTGTGGCACTGGTGAACACGGCACTGGTGAACACGGCACTGGTGAACACGGCACCGGCGAGCCCGTGCCAGGCCGATTGCGACACATCCAGGAGAGTCATCGATGCAAGCCTTTGAAGTCAGCGCCCCGCATGCCTTTGCCGTCGGCGATCAGCCTGCGCCGGCCCCAGCACCGGGTGAAGTCGTTATCGACGTCGCGTTCGCCGGCATCTGCGGCTCGGACATGCATATCATCCATGGCGACAACGCCTTCGTGCAGTTTCCGCGGATCACCGGCCACGAGTTCGCCGGGGTGATCCGCGCCGTGGGCGATGGCGTCGATCCCGCCCGTGTCGGCGAGCGGGTCTGCATCGACCCGGTGGTCAACTGCGGCCGATGCTACCCCTGCCGTATCGGCCGGCCCAACGTCTGCAGCGCGATGCAGGTGATCGGCGTTCACAGAAATGGCGGCTTTGCCGAGCAGGTCAACGTGCCGGCGGCCAACGCCCACTGCATCCCCGACGATCTCGATCTCGACGGCTCGCTTGCCGATCAGCGCCTTGGCGAGCGGCGAGGAGATGGAGATCGCCCCCACCTTCATGTCCGCCTCGTGCTGGCCGACGATGCGGTAGGTCTTCTCCTCCTCCGTCTCCTCGTCGACGACGGTGATTTTGATCTCACTCGTGGAAATCATCTGGATGTTGATGCCCTCTCCGGCGAGCACTTCGAACATCTTGGAGGCGACCCCGGCGTGGTCCTTCATGCCGAGGCCGACTACCGAGACCTTGGCGATCG
>NZ_CEXLVS010000114.1:0-12747 GCF_982684285.1 Salinicola sp.
ACGGCGCGTGGGATTCGAGGCATAGGCGACCCTGGGCCGGGGAGCCATCAAACACTCATCATATCGGGATGAGAAACCTCAGTAGTTTTCCTGCCGAGGCTTTCGGGTCCTCGCGAGCGAGAGCGTGTTTTTTCTCGAAAAGGAAACATTGTTTCTTAAAAAAACCAGCGACCCACAGTGGATAACAAATTGATTTTTTTAACTAAATTAGGGAAATTAAGGGCCGCTTAATTGTCTCTGTCGTGTCACTTTTTGAAAACCTCAATACCCTATATTTACAACGCATGGGTTTTATTAACACTATTGAGCTCCAACAATCACGGACCGGCAGTAGGTTGCTCAGCTAAGGATCACAACGAAAAAGCGCAAAACACTAATTAAAATCCTTCGAAGGGATCAGACCATGAACACTGAACACACCGACATCGTTCTTGTTACGGATTGTAACTCACAGTCCGTACTATTTTTGGATTACATACACCAGAAAACGGGTTGCCGGGTCTCGGCACTCAGTCCACAGGATCGTTTTCCGGTACCCGAGGGCAGCAGGGTACTCGTACTCCTGGATGGAGATCACGTTCAGGAGAAAGACCTACTGGCCTGGAACACCAGAGCCGAGGAGAACGATGCCATCATCCTGTCGGCTTTCAACGTCCGCGACAACAAGCAGGTCATGGAACTGTTGATCGGCATACACCTCCGTGGGGTGTTCTATCGGCAGGACAGCCTCGAACTCATCTGCAAGGGAATCATCAAACTTCTCGGCGGAGAACTCTGGATTTCCAGGCCGCTCTCGGCGATGTTGATCGACTTCTATCGTCGTCAACAGGTCAATACCTATCGGCCCGTGTGCGGTCTGACACGGAGAGAACTGGAGATCGTCACGCTGCTGGTCTCCGGTGCGAGCAATACGGAGATCGCGGAAAAGCTGTTCGTCAGCGAACACACGGTGAAGTCGCACCTTTACAACCTGTTCCGCAAGATCAACGTCCACAACCGCATCCAGGCCACCAACTGGGCACGGCAGAACCTGGGGACGATTCCGGTCATGGCATCGCGCTATGCCAACGGGCGTCGCTGAGGCCACCGGGCGGCCCCTGTCCATTCATCGGGAAGCCAGTGTGACGTGGCTTCCCGATGCCCCTCAGTTCAGCCGCATCCTCTCCTGAATCAGGGAAGCGAGCGTCAGATTGGCGTCCGGTGCGGTGGTGTCGAGATGCACCAGATGGGTCGTCTCGTCACTGGCAAACGGCTCGAACCGCTCCAATTGCCGCTCCAGAATCGACAGGCTTCTCTCCGAGGGTTCTCCGCTGCGCCGGGCGCGTTTGACGATACGCGCCCGTAACGTCGCCCGATCCGCTTCGAAACTGACGATCAGCACGGGAAGTCCCCGCTTTTCCGCCTCGAAACGTAGCCGCTTGCGCTGCTCCAGCAGCAGGCAGGTGGCGTCGATACACGCCGGCAAACCCGCTTCGAGTACCGTGCCCGTCAGCTCGGCCAGGCGGCGATAGGTCTGGTCGGTCGCTTTCTCGCTGTAGACGGCTTCCGCATCGTCGGGTGCCGCGGTGAAATCGAATAGCCGCTTGCGTTCGACATCGGACCGTATCCGCACCCCGCCCAGCCGCCGCACGATCTCCTCGGTGAACCGGCTCTTGCCGCTGCCGGAGACGCCAACCGCCAGGATCAGGTAAGGAAAGCGGAATTCGCTGTACTCCTGGGCCATCGTCAGATAGCGGCGGAAGACATCGATCGGTTCGCCGCCGGGCAGATCGTCCATCACCCCGGCATCGTGGTCCCGTACCAGTTCGATCCGTGCCCGCAGCAGGGCTCGATAGCGCTTGTAGAAATTGAGCAGTCGTACCGCTTGGTAATCCCCGGACAGTTCGAGGTAACGGTTGAGGGCATAGTGGGCGAACTCCCGCTCGCCACGGGCTTCCAGGTCCATGATCAGGAAGGCGAGTTCGCAGGCCACGTCGCACCAGCGCAGACGATCGTTGAACTCGATGCCGTTGAACAGGATCGCCTTGCCCTCGAACCGCACCGCGTTGCCGAGATGGATGTCGCCGTGGCTCTCGCGGATGAAGCCGTCTCTCCAGCGTGATTCCAGGATGGGTTCCAGACGCGCGAAGCTCTCGAGCGTCAACGTCTTCACGCTGGATAGCTGCTCGAGATCCTGGGGCGATTCCAGTAGCGGCTCGATCACGTCGAATTCGTCGACCAGCATCCCATGGATGCTCGGCGGCGATCCCAGGGGATTGTCCCCCGAGGCGCAGGGGGCGGATTCGTGAAGCGCCACCAACTGGTCGATGAGATCGTCGATCAACTCCGCCGAGAGTTCTCCACTGGCCTGCAGCGAGCTCAACAGATGGCGGCTGCTGAACTGGCGCATCTTGACCGCGTATTCGATCGGCGAACTGTCGTCGTTGACTCTGGGTGACTTCTCGGTTCCCGAGATGGCCACGCAGCCGATGTAGAGCGACGGTGCCACGCGACGATTCAGCGCGACCTCCTGTTCGCAGAGGCGACGCCGCTTCTCCAGCGTCGAGAAATCGAGAAAGCTGCCGTAATCCAGCGACTTCTTGATCTTGTAAGCGTAATCACCGGTCGATACCACCCAGGAGATGGGGGTCTCGAACACTTCGACAGCGCCAATCGGGTGATCGAAACAATCACTCTCCTTGAGCGCCTGTATCAGCGTTCGGCTCATGCGTCGTCTCCCTGTCAGTGGCGTTCGCGACTCATTGTTGACGCATGGCGGCGAAGGCGCGCTCGCTGGCCATCAAGGTCGTCTGAATATGGTCATGGGTGTGCGCGCTCGACATGAATCCGGCCTCGAACGCCGATGGCGCCAGGTAGACGCCGGACTCGAGCATGTGCGAGAAGAAATCGCGGAACGCCTGTGCATCGCACGCCATGGTCTGCCCGAAGTTATCGACCCGTTGTTGCGCCGTGAAGAACAGGCCGAACATGCCCCCGGCGCGCTGTGTCATCAGTGCGATACCGGCCTCGTGCGCACGCGCCTCGAGGCCGTCACAGAGCGTCTCGACCCGGGTGGAGAGCGCCTCGTGAAAACCGGGCTGGCGCACCTTCTCGAGCAGCGTGATGCCGGCCGCCATCGCCAGCGGATTGCCGGACAGCGTGCCGGCCTGGTAAACGGGCCCCAGCGGCGAGATCTGCTCCATGATGTCGCGCTTGCCGCCGAAGGCGCCCACCGGCATGCCACCGCCGACGATCTTGCCCAGGCAGGTCAGGTCCGGGGTGACGCCGTAATGCGCCTGGGCCCCGCCCAGCGCCACGCGAAAGCCGGTCATGACCTCGTCGAAGATCAACACGCTGCCGTGGCTGTCGCACACTTCACGCAACGCTTCCAGAAAGCCGGGCTGCGGCGGTATGCAGTTCATGTTGCCGGCCACCGGCTCGACGATGATGCAGGCGATCTGTTCGCCCATGGCCTCGAAGCATTCGTGCACGGCTTCGATGTCGTTGTAGGAGAGCGTGATGGTGTGCTCGGCCAGTGACGCCGGCACGCCGGGTGAACTAGGCTCGCCGTGGGTCAAGGCACCGGAACCAGCTTTCACCAGCAGCGAGTCCGAGTGGCCGTGATAGTTGCCCTCGAACTTGACGATCTTGTCGCGTCCGGTATACCCCCGCGCCAGCCGGATCGCCGACATTGTCGCCTCGGTACCGGAGTTGACCATTCGCACCATGTCGATGGAGGGGATGATCTCGCAGATCAGGTCGGCCATGGTGGTCTCGATCGCCGTCGGCGTCCCGAACGAGAGACCGCTGTCGAGCCGTTCGCGAACGGCATTCAGCACCTCGGGATCGGCATGTCCGGTAATCATCGGCCCCCAGGAGCCCACGTAGTCGATGTAACGTTTACCCTCGACGTCGAACAGGTAGGCGCCCTGGGCCCGCTCGATGAAGACCGGCGGTTGGGACATGCCCTTGAAGGCCCTCACCGGAGAGTTGACGCCGCCCGGGATATGCCGGCAGGCGCGCTCATAGAGTTCGGCGGATGTGGTCATGGTGTTCTCTCCAGCAAAGTTCTACTGACATCGGTCGATGTCGAATTCCGTCGATGACGTCCCGGTGAGGCCGGCATTGAGCTCGCGCACCGCCTGGGCCACATCCGGCATGCCGAAGATGGCATGAACCACGGCCAGCATCTCGGCGCCCGCTTGCCGTGCCTCGACGGCGGTGCGGGCATCGATACCCCCAATGGCGACCCGTGGCAACCCCAGATGCGCCACCTCCCCGAGTATCGATAGCGACGCCGGCGCGGCTTCCGGCTTGGTGCGCGAGGCGAAGAAACGCCCGAACGCCAGATAGCTGGCGCCGGCCTCGGCCGCCTGGCGGGCCAGGATCGGTGAGTCGTGGCAGGTGGCACCGACGATGGCCCGGTCTCCCAGGCGTCGTCTGGCGGTCGACAGCGGGACATCCTCCTGACCGACATGCAGCCCGACGACTTCCCCCCAGCGCTGCTGCAGTCGCAGCGCCAGTTCCAGGTCGTCGTTGACGATCAGCGGTACCGCGTGACGCTCGCAGAGTGCGGCCAGCGCATCGCTCTGACGCCAGCGGCGGCCCTCGTCCGCGGACTTGTCGCGATACTGCAACAGCGCGATCCCCGCTTCCAGTGCCGATTCGCAGGCGACCAGCAGGCGACGATCGTCCGGCAACAGCTGGCTGTCGGTAATCGCATAGAGTCCATTCAGGGTCGATGCAGGAGGGCGTGTCGACATCATCACTCCAGCGTGGCATCGAAGTCCGGCGCGCGCCAGACCCGGTCCGGTAGATACTGGCCCTGGCCCAGCGCCAGGCCGTTGTCCAGCGTATCCCAGGTGAATCGCTGCGCTTGCGCGCAAGCCGCCGCGAGTCCCTCGCCGGCGGCCAGCCGAGCCGCCAATGCCGACGCCAGCGTACATCCCGACCCGTGGTAGTCGGCGGGCAGGCGTGGCCACTGCCACTGCCGGTTGAGTTCCGGCGTGTGCAGGGTGTGAACCACATGGGCCTGTGTCGATTCCTCGTCCAGCGGATCGGTACCGGTCACCAGCACCGCGGCGCAGCCCAGCGACATCACCTCGACCACCCGAGCCACTTCGTCGGCGTCGTCGATGGTGGAGAGCAGTGCCAGTTCGCGCCGGTTGGGCGTCAGGATATCCACAAGGGGTAACAGCCGCTGGCGAATCGGCGCGACCAGACCGGGTGTGGATAATTCGGACCCGCGGCCGCTGCGGATGACCGGATCGACGATCAGCGGCGTGCCGGGGCTCATCCGGGCGACGTCGATCACCGCCTCCAGCACATCGAGGTCGGGGATCAGCCCCACCTTGATCGCCGCGATACGAAAATCGTCGAACAGGGCGCGGGCCGCGCGACGGATGAAATCGCCGCTGCACGACTCGACGCTGATCACGTCGCGGGTCGACTGGACGGTCATGGCGGTGGGTACGGTCACCGGCCAGCCACCGCAACCGCGCACGGCCTCGGCATCCGCGACCAACCCCGCACCGCCGCTGGGATCGTGTCCCGCCAGAACCATCACCACGGGCTTGTCCTCGTAGCGAATCATGGCGTCCACCCCGGGACGCTCGTCACCGCCAGGGATCGTGTGGCGAGATGGCCAATCGTCTCTCGCATGGGAGCTCTCCTCATCGATCGCTTCGGTGTGTCCTGAACTTCGACACCGGACGCCTTCATCCTATCAACGTTTACGTCGATAATAGTTTTCGATCGCCTCGCGAGTGATGATACCGGAAATCCTGCGAATCATCGGCGCCGTGGTGTGCTCGACATAGAGCGCGTCGACGCCGGATTCGTTGAGCGTATCGTAGGCTTCGGAGAGCGTCGCCTCCAGATGCACCGGCGCCAGGTCCAGACGCTGTCCCGGCACCTCCTCGAGATCGATCCGCTCATGCTCCGCGAGCCACGCTTCGTCGTGCAGCACCCGCGCCAGATTGGCCGCCTTCATCGCCAGCGGCGGCTTGTCCTTGCCCTCCTGGAGGATCACCAGCCAGGTCGGCTTGGAGTCGAGCAGCGCCTTGGCCCGGTCGTGATCGATGACGCGCGGCGTGCGGACCAGATTGCGCTCCATCACCGCCGGTACGGCGACCCGCGACAGCGCCTGCATCAAGGGCTGCTGCAGCGGATGGAGCCCTTGCTGGTTCAGGCTGGAAAGGAAGAATCCCTGACAGCGGCATAGCTGGCGTGCGGTGAGAACGGCGACCACCACCGCCAGCATGCCCGGCAGCATGATCGCCGAGTTCCGGGTCAGTTCCAGCAGTGCCAGCAACGCCGCCAGCGGTGCCTGCAGAGCCGCCGCCATCATCGCCGCCATGCCGAGTACCGCGTAGAGGGCCGGGGTGGTGACCACGCTCGGCAGCAGCGCGCCGCCGACCATGCCCATCACCGCGCCCACGGCGGCACCGGAGACCAGCATCGGCCCGATCACCCCCACCGGCACCCCGCCCGCCATGCAGACGCCGGTCAAGGCGAGCTTGATCACCGCCAGCACCAGCAGCACGTCCAGCGCCATCGGCCCGTTGAGCATCCGCTCGAGACTGTCGTAGCCGATCCCCTGCACCTGCGGGTACCACCACGCCACGGCACCGGTGAGCAGACCGATGATCGCCAGGCGCAGGGCGAACGGTACTCGAGCGATAGACGGATGCCCCTGGGCCAGACGCACGAAACCACCGGCCAGCACGCCGACGACCAGCGCGGTCAGCACGATCCAAGGTAGATCCAGCAACGAATTGAGCTGCAGCGGCGGCACGCTGAACGCCGGCTCCGACCCGTAGACCGCCCACGAGACCAGCGCCCCCATGGTGGCGGCGAGTATCACCGGCATGAAACCGGCGATGGTGTACTCCATCATCACCACTTCCATGGCGAAGATGACGCCGGCGATCGGCGTATTGAACGACGCGGAAATGCCCGCCGCGGTCCCGCAGGCCACCAGCACGCGCAGGCTGTTGTGCGGCAGGCGCAGGCGTGAGCCGATCCAGCTCGAGGCGGCGGATCCGAGATGGATCGCCGGTCCCTCGCGGCCGGCCGAGAGCCCGCCGATGACCGATATCACCCCCACCCACCATTGATTGATCCAGTTGCGCAGCGGCATCTTGCCCTGGTGATAGGCGAGACGCTCGATGACGTGGCCGATCCCCATCTTCAGTGCACGACTGGGCTGCGGCCACAGCCACAGCCCGATCAGGGCCACCGCGATCAGCGGCAGCACCGCGCGAAACGCCGGCGACAGGGTCTCGAAGGCTTCCGGGTCGTCGCCGGGAATGAAGAACAGCGCGCCGAACTCCAGCAGCAGCCGGAAGGCGACCATCACGGAGCCGGTCAGAATGCCGGCGAAGATGCCCAGGAGGCAGAGTTGGGGCATGGCGTCGACGCTCGCCAGCTGACGTCGAAAACGTTCGAGGCTGGGGCGTCTTGGAACGAACCGCGGCACGCGTGACAAACTCTCCTCCTTGCCCGATCTCGATCGCTCGTCTTTCGTGCGCGATACCTGCCAAGTGGACGGCCACACCGTGCGAGCGGTTACGGAACCGACATCATACACCGATCCTCGTCCGCCGGAGGCGGCTTCCCCCGACACTAAAGTTGACCCTTTTACTCGGTATTAACGATAATGGAGGCCTGATGGCGGCCCTGCCGCCCCACCTCATTCGACAGCCTGGTCAAGGCCGGCACGAACGGGAGCGTGACGATGAGTACAGTGGAGTCTTTCGCTCCAACCCCGATGTTCTTCACCGACGCCGCCGCCAGGCGGGTCAGGGCGTTGATCGCCGAAGAGAACAACCCCGAGCTGAAGCTACGGGTCTATGTCACGGGCGGTGGCTGCTCGGGGTTTCAATATGGATTCGATCTCGGTGACAAGACGGCCGAGGACGACACCGTGATCGACAACGGCGACGTCAGTCTGGTGGTGGATCCCCTCTCCTACCAGTACCTGGTCGGCTCGACTGTGGATTTCGAGGAAGGCCTCGCCGGGGCCCGTTTCATCATCAAGAACCCCAACGCCCAGTCAACCTGCGGCTGCGGTGCCTCGTTCTCGGTCTAGGAACCCGTTCTCGGTCTGGAAAGCTGGGCCGTGAGCCAGGCATCGAACCGGAGATCAGCCGAGCGACGAGCCGACAAGGCAGAAAATCGAGGAAACAGCTGAATCTACGCGGTGTAGATGAGCCTTTTTCTCGATTGTCGACGCAGCATGGTCGAGCACAGTCATTGTCGAACGAACCTTAGGTCGACTTGACGTTCAGTAACAACTGTCCTCAAGGTAGTCGTTGATTGTCCCGATCGAACAACGACTTGAGGAACCTATGAAAAACAACATGACGCCGAGCCACTGGCTCGCCATCCCCGCCGTCGCACTCTCCCTGAGCATCCCCGGGCTCGCCTCGGCCCAGGACACCACGCTCAAGGCGGTCACCGATCCCAGCTTCGTGCCGTTCGAGATGATGGACCAGGAAAGCGGCGAGATGGTCGGTTTCGACATGGACATCCTCCACGAGGTCGCCGATCGCGCCGGCTTCGACATCGATCTCAATACCATGGATTTCAACGGCATCATCCCCGCCGTTCAGACCGGCAACGTGGATCTGGCCATTGCCGGCATCACCATCACCGACGAGCGTCAGCAGATCGTCGATTTCAGCGATCCCTACTACGACTCCGGCCTGCGCATTCTGGTTGCCGACGGCAGCGACGTCGGCTCGCTGGACGATCTGGAAGGCAAGCGCATCGCCACCAAGATCGGCTCCACCAGCTACGACTACCTGCAGGAGAAGCTGGGCGATAGCGCCGAGATCACCCCCTATCCGGGCAGCTCGGACATGTACATGGCCCTGATGGGCGGCAGCGCCGATGCGGTCTTCTATGACGCCCCCAATGTGGGCTATTTCGCCCAGACCAAGGGTCAGGGCAAGGTCAAGACCGTCGGGCCGCTGTACGAAGGCCAGCAGTACGGTATCGCCTTCGCCAAGGGGAGCGACTGGGTCGAACCGACCAACCAGGCTCTCGAGGCCATGCACGAGGATGGCACCTACGACGAGATCCACAAGAAATGGTTCGGTGAGGCGCCGGAATCCGAGTGATCGACCCCGCCTGACCAGGGGCCGCGCCATGGCGCGCCGGCCCCCGATTTCTTGTGGAGAACGCCCCTACCTCAGCGGCCTGAGATCTCTCGTCGTGATGCGATGAGAGATCTCTTCGCTGCCTACGGAGATCCCCGTGGAATTCAACTTCCAGTTCGACTGGCAGGCGGCCATCGATTCGCTGCCGTTTCTGCTCAAGGGTTTGCCCTACACCCTGCTCATCTCCTTCGCCGGCCTCGCCATCGGCTTCGTCATCGGCATCGTCTTCGGATTGATGCGAATCGGCCCTTCCCGCTGGATACGCTGGCCCGCCGTGGTCTAAGTGGAGGTGTTTCGCCGTACCCCGGTACTGGTCCAGGACCTGTTCATCTTTTATGGCCTGCCGACGCTGCTCGGCGGCCCCATCGACGCGCTGACCGCCGGGATCGCGGCCATCGCCCTCAATGCCGGCGCCTATATCTCCGAGATCGTGCGTGGCGGCGTGCAATCGATCGAGCGGGGCCAGCGCGAGGCCGGGCTGTCGCTGGGACTCTCTGCGCCCCAGACCTTTCGCTACGTGATCTGGCCACAGGCGTTGCGCCGGATGATCCCCGCCCTCGGCAACCAGGGTATCGTCAGCATCAAGGACACCTCGCTGTTCTCGGTCATCGGCGTCGGCGAGCTGGTCCGTCAGGGCCAGGTCTATATCGCCAACACCTTCACCGCGCTGGAGGTCTATTTCATGATCGCCCTGCTCTACCTGGCGATCACCCTGAGCCTGTCGCTGGCTCTGAGTCTGCTCGAACGCAAGGGGTTGGTGGGATGAACGATAGCGTAAACCGACAAGAGGCCGACCAAGCGTCCGGAACCTCGCCGATCGTGCGACTCGCCGGGGTCAACAAGCACTTCGGTCGCCTGCACGTCATGCAGGACATCGATCTCAGCGTGGCCCAGGGCGAGGTCGTGGTGATCATCGGCGCCAGTGGCTCGGGAAAGTCGACGCTGATCCGCTGCGTCAATGGCCTCGAGCCGTTCCAGTCCGGTCGCATCGAGGTCGACGGCAAGACCCTGCTGCCCAATGGGGCCAGCGGCAAATCGCTGCAGGCGGTGCGGACCGAGGTCGGCATGGTGTTCCAGCAGTTCAATCTGTTCCCGCATCTGTCGATCCGTGACAACGTCACCCTGGCGCCCCGCAAGGTCCGCGGCATGACCCGGCGGCAGGCCGATGCCATCGCCGACAGGCTGCTGGAGCGGGTCGGCATCTCGGATCAGGCCGACAAGCATCCGACCCAGCTCTCCGGTGGGCAGCAGCAGCGCGTGGCGCTGGCCCGGGCGCTGGCCATGGAACCGCGCCTGATGCTGTTCGACGAGCCGACCTCCGCGCTGGATCCGGAGATGATCGGCGAAGTGCTGGATGCCATGCGGGAGCTGGTCAACGACGGCATGACCATGATGATCGTCACCCACGAGATGGGCTTCGCCCGGGAGGTCGCCGACCGCGTGGTGTTCGTTCACGGCGGCCAGATCGTCGAACAGGGCCCACCCGACCAGCTATTCGATCAACCCCGCCACGAGCGTACCCAGGCGTTCCTCTCCCGCGTGCTCAAGCACTAATAATTCAAATTAAGCAATCCCGCAAAAGGGCACGGACGGTTCTCCACCGTGCCCGCCCTCCTTAGAACCTTCCCCATGTCTCTCCTTTTCCCGATCCATCCGGGCCGAATTCGGCCATAGAAACCGTGCGACCGGCATCGCCGGAGCGCAGGAAAACTGTGGCGAGGCGGCGGATTTCGTCGCTCAAGGTTATCCCGAGGCGGATTTTTTGCCTGTGGACAGTTTTTTTGTCGATTCGCCTCCAGCCCTGTCCCTTCAGGCACTCCGGCTCGATCGGGGGTTTGTTGACCATCGCGGTAACAGATACCGTATGCAGCAGTGGATAACCCGTGCGCGGCTGGGGCTGTGTACAAGGCGCGAAGCTGTCCACAGGAACCAACGCCTTTGTCAGCAGCCTCGTCAGAGCTTTTCAAACAATCGAATAACAATCCAAGGTTTTGTATTTTATAAGGTATTTATACTTACCCACAGAAAGTGTCCACACCAATAGTCACTACCACAACAGAACTTCTTTATATATTTTTCATTTTTTTATAATGAATCTGATGACCGGAGGCTCCCACGGCTCCCGATGTGGAAAACCCCTGACGGTTACCCACAGGAGGTTTATACTGGGCGGCTTTCGTGGCCACCGAACCCTCCGGGTCGGCGCCATCTCCGTCGCTGGAACGACGGCAAAATCGGCCGAGCCGATTTCTTGATCCATTCATCGTCGGGTGCCTGTCCGAGCCAAATCGTCGCTGGCACCTCGTGAGGTAAACCGTGGAGTATCCCGACCGTTTTCAGGTCATCGTGATCGGCGGTGGCCATGCCGGAACCGAGGCCGCACTGGCATCGGCACGAAGTGGTGCCCGCACGCTGCTGCTGACGCACAACATCGAGACCCTGGGCCAGATGTCCTGCAACCCCGCCATCGGCGGGATCGGCAAGAGTCATCTGGTCAAGGAGATCGATGCCCTCGGCGGGGCCATGGCCCAGGCCACCGATCTGGCCGGCATCCAGTTTCGCGTGCTCAATTCGCGCAAGGGTCCGGCGGTTCGGGCCACCCGGGCCCAGGCGGACCGCATCCGCTACAAGGCCGCCATCCGCGGGATGCTGGAGAATCAGGCCAATCTCACGCTGTTCCAGCAGGGCGTCGACGATCTGGTTGTGGAAAACGACACTGTCGTCGGCGTCACCACCCAGACCGGGATTCGCTTCATGGCGGATACCGTGGTGCTGTGTACCGGGACGTTCCTGGGCGGCGTGATCCACATCGGCCTGGACCATCATGCCGGCGGCCGCGCCGGCGATCCGCCGGCCAATGCGCTGGCCCAGCGGCTGCGGGCGCTGCCGTTCCGGGTCGATCGGCTGAAAACCGGCACGCCGCCGCGGATCGATGCCAAGAGCGTCGATTTCTCCAGGCTCGAGCGTCAGCCCGGCGATACGCCGTTGCCGGTGATGTCCTACCTGGGCAGCCGCGAACAGCATCCGCGTCAGGTCGATTGCCATATCGCCCATACCAACGAGCGTACCCACGAGATCATCTTCGCCAATCTCGACCGCTCGCCGATGTACTCCGGCGTGATCGAAGGCGTCGGCCCGCGCTACTGCCCGTCGATCGAGGACAAGGTCCATCGCTTCGCCGACAAGACCAGTCATCAGGTCTTCGTCGAGCCCGAGGGTCTGGACACCCACGAGCTCTACCCGAACGGGATCTCCACGTCGCTGCCGTTCGACGTCCAGCTGCAGGTCGTGCGTTCGATCGTCGGCCTGGAGAACGCGCACATCACGCGGCCGGGATACGCGATCGAGTACGACTTCTTCGATCCGCGGGATCTCAAGCATTCGCTGGAAACCAAATTTATCCACAACCTGTTCTTCGCCGGCCAGATCAACGGCACCACGGGCTACGAGGAAGCTGGCGCCCAGGGGCTGCTGGCGGGGCTCAACGCCGCACGCCGGGCGCTGGGCGAATCGGTCTGGTGGCCGCGACGCGACGAAGCCTATCTCGGGGTGCTGGTCGACGACCTGATCACCATGGGCACCCAGGAGCCCTACCGCATGTTCA